>SKZB01000486.1 GCA_007127615.1 Phycisphaerales bacterium
GCGGCGGAAGCCGGCGTGAGCCCGACCACGGGAATCGTGAGCAGCCCCAACGCAACCGTGGCACTTCCTGCGAGCGTCAAGGTCCAGAAACGACGTTCGGCAAACAACTTCATTCCGATCTCCCTTGGCCGTCAACCGGGCGTTGGTCACGACGCAAAAGTTCTTCAGTTTGGGCGACCCTGCATGTCATGCATGTCATGCATGTGCAGGGCCGGAGTTTCATCACGGACTCGACCATCACGAACTCGACCATCACGAATTCGACCATCACGAACTCAATCATCGCGGATCATCGAACACGCCGACCTGATTCGGGATGATGCAACAGACTACTTCGGGCGAAAAGTGTTCGCAAGCCGCCGAAAAAAACTTTGCCGGATTCTCCGTCCGGCTGATCCCGCCGAAGCCGCCGGCCGATCCGGACCGGCGAAAATGCCTAGTGCGCTGCCCCGTCGGCCACCGCCTCCGGGGCCCCGGTCGGCATCATGGAGCGATCGAGCGGTGAGCCCGAATCGATCATGCGCACGAAACAGTCGAACAGATAGGATGAATCATGCGGACCGGGCGACGCTTCGGGATGGTGCTGAACGCTGAAAATCGGCCGGGATCGATGTCGAAACCCCGCCAGCGTGCCGTCGTTCAGATGCCGATGGGTCATTTCGCAGTCGATGGCCTCCAGTGAATCGGCTTCGACGCAGAACCCGTGGTTCTGGCTGGTGATCTCCACCCGACCGGTCAGGAGGTTCTTCACCGGCTGATTCGCGCCGCGGTGGCCGAACTTCAGCTTGTAGGTCGATGCGCCGAGCGCCAGGGCCAGCAGTTGGTGACCGAGGCAGATTCCGAAGGTCGGCACCTCCCCCGCCACTTCGCGCAGTGTCGCCACCGTCTCCGCCACCGCGGCCGGATCACCGGGACCATTGGAAATGAACAGTCCGTCCGGTCGCAGGGCGCGAATCTGATCCGCCGTCGCCGCGTGCGGCAGGACGTGGACCTCGCAGCCGCGGTCGGTGAGGTGGCGGTAAATATTCCGCTTCGCGCCGCAGTCCAGCGCCACCACGCGCCGCGGCCGGGCCGTCGAATCGGCCGGTTTCAGCACCGCCGGCCGCCAGGCGCCGAGATTCTCGTTCCAGTCAAACGGCTCGGTGGGGCTGGCGGCCCGGACCAGATTCCGGCCCTCCATCGTGGGGGCGGTTCGGGCCCGCTCGATCAATGCCTCGTCGGAGAGGTCGGGATCGGACGAAAGCACGCCGACCATGACCCCCTGGCGGCGGAGATGACGGACCACCGCGCGCGTGTCGATCGCCTCGATCGCCGGGACGTTGTGCTCGGCCAGCCATGAGGAGAGATCGCGATGCGCACGGTAATTGGAATGCCGCCGTGATAACTCGCGGACGATGAACCCGGCGACCTGGGGCCGCGCGGACTCGACATCTTCCGGCGCAACGCCGTAGTTGCCGATCATCGGCGCGGTCATGATGAGGATCTGCCCGGCGTAGCTGGGATCCGTCAGCGCTTCCTGGTAGCCGCTCATGGCGGTGTTGAAGACAACCTCGCCCTGCGTGGTCCGGGGCGGGCCCGTCGCCCCGAATCCGCGGCCGGAGAAGATCCGGCCGTCGGCGAGAGCCAGGCGCGCGGGAATCGAAGTCGGGCCATCATCGCTCATCATGCGGGGCAGTGTATCCCCTGAATCGGTGAACGCGAATGCGGACGCCGGAACGCCCAGGGGTGAGCGGTCGCCTCCACGACGGGATGCGTCGGCGCGAAACGTTGACGGGGGCGATGTTTCCGGCCCCGGTCCCCGGAATCGATTGATTTCGTTATACTTCACCCCCCTCGCGAATTGTGACGGCTGTCCCGTTGTGGGGGCCTCACCCCGGAACCGGAACCGGAGCCGGGGATGCGCGAAATCGGATGCACCTCTCCCTCTCAATCGAATGGATATTCTCAAAGGCATCCCGGTTTCGCCCGGCATCATCATCGGGCGGGCGTTTCTTCTCGACGATCACCGTGAGAAGGTGCCGCGACATCTCGTCGCAGAAGATGAGCTCGAGAACGAATTGGGGCGCCTGGACCGGGCCATCCGTGAGTCGGTTGAATCGCTCGAAGCCGATCGGGATCGCGCCGCGGAGAAACTCGGCCCCGAGCCGGCGAAGATTTTTGCCTTTCACCTTGGCCTGCTCGATGACAAGACGCTCATCGAGCCGGTCCGGAAACGGATTCGCGACGAACGTGTGACCGCGGCGTACGCCGTTTCCGAAGCGTTTCAGGATCTGGCGGAGCGCTTCCGGGCGATGGGCAGTGAGGTGTTCCGGCAGAAAGCCAACGATGTCATCGACCTCGATCGTCGCCTGCTCGACCATCTGGTCGGTCAGTCCAGAGACCGGCTGAGCGAGATGACCGAAGAGGTCATCATCGTCTCCCACGATCTGACCCCGACGCAGACGGCGACGCTGGATGTCAACCGCGTCGTGGGACTCGCGACGGATCTCGGCGGGCGAACCAGCCACAGTTCGATCGTCGCCGCCGCGCTCGGCATCCCGGTGGTCGTCGGCTGCCAGACGCTCACCCACCACGTCAACGAAGGCGATCAGTTGATCGTGGACGGCAAATCCGGCGTGATCATCGTGCGTCCCGATCAGGAAACGATCGAGGAGTACGAGGCCTCCGCACTGCGCCAGGCCGGCGCCCGGGCCGACCTCAAGGATCTGGCGCAACAGGAAGCCATTACGAAGGACGGCACGCGCATCAAACTCATGGGCAACATCGAGTTCGCCCGCGAGATCGAGGCCGTGCAGAATGCCGGCGGCGACGGTGTCGGCCTGTACCGAACCGAGTTTCTCTTCCTCACCAGTCCGACGGAACCGACCGAGGCGGAGCATTTCGAGGCGTACCGCCAGTCGGTTGAACTGCTGGCCGGCAAACCGCTGACCATCCGTACGCTCGATCTTGGGGCCGACAAATACACGCAGCAGCGTGCGCAGGAACCGGAGCGCAATCCCTTCCTGGGCCTGCGCAGCATTCGCTACTGCCTTCAGAACCTTCCCATCTTTCGCACCCAGTTGCGCGCGATTCTGCGCGCTTCCGCCCACGGTCCGATTCGCGTCATGTTCCCGCTGATCTCGACCCTGATGGAGTTGCGTCAGGCCCGGATGGTGCTGCAGGACGTCATGGAGGAGTGCGATGAGGAGGGCATCGAGTTCGATCGCAACATGCCCGTCGGAATGATGATCGAGGTGCCCAGCGCGGCCCTGATGGCCTCGCAGTTCGCCCGCGAAGTGGATTTCTTCTCGATCGGCACCAACGATTTGATCCAGTACACCATGGCGGTCGACCGGGGCAACGAGCGGGTGGCCAATCTCTATTCCGGGGCCAATCCGGCCGTTCTGCAGCTGATCAAGAACGTGATCCGGGCGTCCAAGCGGTTTCGGATCGAAACGAGTCTCTGCGGCGAAATCGGCGGCGATGTGACCTACACGATGTTGCTGCTGGGCTTTGGTCTGCGTACACTCTCTCTGGTGCCGTCCCAGATTCCGCAGGTCAAGCGGGTCATTCGGGCGGTCGATATCTCCCAGTGCGAGCGGCTCGCCCGAAAGGTCGGGTCATTCGATTCTGAACGCAAGATTCTGAACACGTTGCGTGATGAACTGAATACTCTCGTGCCCGAGGTTGACGGCGGTTGGTCCGCCCGATGATCGATGCCCCGGGCCGTCACAAATGAACCGGTCGCCGGTTCTTCGGTTGAAGGCACCTCCCCGCGCGGTGAGTTCCCTCGTTGAGTGAATTCAGGCGGGTGAGCCCGACCGGAACCCTGGCGATCGACCCGAAGTGCGTCGAGCCACACGTGGGAAGAATCCCGTGGATATGCCCGAAGTCCGTCTGCCGACCTCATCCCACCGGGGCATGAGCGCGCGGTCCACCGGCCTTCGCGGACGCCATCCATTCTCCACCACCACACCGCAAACGCACACTCGGGTCAGTCCCTCTTCGGAGAGCGATCCCCGTGTCCCCCGCCAAAGTTGCAAAGCAAGAACCCGATGAGTTGATGATCGTCAACGACCTGCCCGGCGAAGAGTGTCGAATCGCCGTGCTGCAGGACAATCATCTCGAAGAACTCTTCACCGAGCGCACCTCAACCGCCACGAATGTCGGCAACATCTATAAGGGCCGCGTCGCCAACGTCGAGCCGGCCATTCAGGCCGCGTTCATCGACTACGGCGAAGGTCAGAACGGTTTTCTGCACATCTCCGATCTGCACCCGCGGTACTTTCCCGGCCAGAGCCGCACCGAACGCGTCGGCAAGAAGATCCCCCGACGGGACCGCCCCCCCATTCAACAGGCCCTGCGCCGCGGCGACGAAATCCTCGTTCAGGTCCTCAAGGAAGGCATCGGCACCAAGGGCCCGACCCTGACCAGCTACCTCTCGATCCCCGGCCGCCTGCTCGTCGCCATGCCCGAAATGGACCGCGTCGGCGTGTCGCGCAAGATTGAAGACGAGGAAAAACGCCGCAAAATGCGCGAGATTCTCGATTCCCTCGACCTTCCCGACGGATTCGGCTTCATTCTGCGCACCGCCGGTTTCGACAAGACCAAAACGGAACTCAAGCGGGACGTCGCCTACCTCACCCGGCTCTGGAAGGCGATGGACAAACGGCGCAGTACCGTCAAAGCGCCGTGCGAACTCTACAAGGAGTCCGACCTGCTGGTGCGGACGATTCGGGATGTGCTCCGACCTTCGATCAAGGCGATCATCGTCGATTCCGATTCCGCCTTTGATCGGGCGTCGAACTTTCTGCGTGTGGCCGCGCCGCGATCGGCACCGAAGATCCTTCGGCATCACACGCACGTGCCGATCTTTCACGCCTTCGACGTCGAGCGGCAGATCGAACTCATTCACAGCCGCACCGTCCCGCTGCCTTCGGGCGGTGCGATCGTCATCGATCAGACCGAAGCGCTGGTGGCGATCGACGTCAACAGCGGCCGCAGCCGTGCCGCGCGGGACAGTGAAACCAATGCCTACCAGACGAACTGCGAGGCCGTCGACGAGATCTGCCGGCAACTCCGTCTGCGGGACCTCGGCGGGCTGATCGTCAACGACCTGATCGACATGCGGCCGCACAAAAACCGGCGCCTGATCGAAGAGCGCTTCCGCAACAACCTCAAACGGGACCGGGCGCGCGCGACCATGAGCCGCATCAGCGAGTTCGGGCTCGTCGAGATGACCCGACAGCGGATGCGACCGAGTTGGCGGAAGAGCCATTTCGTCGACTGCAGTCACTGCAACGGCCAGGGCGAAATCAAGTCACCGGAAACCGTCGGCAGCGATGCCGCCCGACACATCGGCTACCTCCTGCACTTTGAGCGGGTGCAAAGGGTCGAGCTCGTCTGCTCACCCCGCGTCGCCTCGGTCCTTTTGAGCACCAAACGAAGGGAACTGGTGCGCCTGGAAGATTCGACCGGCAAGCGGATCGACGTCCGGGTCAGCGACGCCATCGCCCTCGACCGGGTCGACTTCTACGCCTACGACGATCGAAACGCGGACATCGAGATCGCTCAGCTCGATCAACCGCGAATTCCGTCGCTCAAACAACTCGAGTCGGAGAGTCGGACCGCCACCCGGCAGGCCGAGAAGCATGCCGTGGAGTACGCCCGCGCACACGATCAGGCCGCCGAAGCGGAGGCCGAGGCCGAGGAGGCCGCCGCGAATCGTCCCGCGCCGCCGGAGGAAGAGAGCGCGGACGGCGAAAAACGCGGTCGCCGGCGACGACGACGACGTGGCGGCCGCGGCCGCAAGAGAGCCGCGCGCGAAGGCGAAACGCCGCAGGATCAGACGCCACCCGCCGCCGAATCCACCGGGGACCGCGCGTCCGCCGAAGCCGAAGACGCCGCCCCGACCGAGGAATCAAAGGCGCCGCCATCGTCGCCCCCAAGAACCGGGAAGTCGAAAAAGGGCGGACAGACCAAGCCGCGAAAACGCGGCCGCGGGAAGGTCGACACCCCCGCCGCAGCCGCCTCCGGTGACGGGAACGAAGCGTCCTCCGCCGGCGGAAAGTCGAGCGCGAAGCCGGACGC
>SKZB01000416.1 GCA_007127615.1 Phycisphaerales bacterium
CACTCGCGCCGGTTCGCATCGCTTCGTACTCGAAACGTAATCCGATGAGCGCGGAGAGAATGGCGGCGGCCGGCTCGATCGCGTTGAGGCCGAGGTGCGGCGACCCGCTGTGCGCCGCGCGGCCGCGCAGCGTCACCCGCATCGTCAGATGTCCCTTGTGCATCCGCACCGCCCGGAGCGAGGTCGGTTCGCCGATGATCGTCGCCTTGGGAATGACCCGCGACGGATCCCAGATCTCCAGCAATCGCTGCGCGCCGCGCGAGCCGAGCTCCTCATCGGCGGTCAGGAGCAGGGCCAGCGGGGCGTCCAGTGCGGCGGCGTTCTGCCCGCGGAAGGTATGGATCGCCAGGGCGTCAAAGCCCTTCATATCCGCCACGCCCCGGCCGTAAAAGTGGCCGTGGCGTTCGGTCAATGTGAAGGGGTCGCTCTCCCACTCCGGCTCGGTGGCGGGAACGACATCGAGGTGGCCGCAGAGAACCAGGCCCGCGCGATCCTCGCGGACCGGTCCCTTCTCGATGAGCAGACTCACCTTCTCTCCGGCTTCATCGGTGAACTCCGTCATCCGCACACCCGGCTCATCGGTCAGATCCCGTGCGCAGTCCGCAATCGGCCGGTTCGAGCGGTGACTCGTCGAGTCGATCGCGATCAGGCGCTCCAGGATGTCGCGCGGCGAGAGCGTATTCATCGCGCCCATCGTAACGGAACCGCCCCGTTGCGAACACGCCCACAGTCGGTACGCTTTCGCCATGTCCACCACCAGACAGAAAACCGTCCGAAAGAAATCCACACGTTCCTCGCGCCGGCAGCCGGCGCGAAAGCGGCCGGTCGAAGTCGGCGATCTGAAGCGCCTGCGCATTGTCAGCGATCCCCAGCCGTCCCCCGACGGCTCGCGCATCGTCTTCTGCGTCAAGGACGCATCGAAGAAGAAGGCCAGCGCGTACGACACGAACCTCTGGACCGTGGGCACGGATGGGAGCCAGCCCCGACCATTTACCCGCGGGGGCAAAGACCGCCAGCCGCGCTGGTCGCCCGACGGCTCGCAGATCGCCTTCATCGGCTCGCGTGAGGATGACATCGCCCAGGTCTATCTCATCCCCGCTTCGGGCGGCGAAGCGCGGAGACTCACCGACCTGCCCGAAGGGACGATCGGTTCGCTCGTCTGGTCTCCGATCGGCGGAACGATTGCGATCAGTTTCCGGCCGACCGATCCCCAGTGGACCCAGGCCGCCAAAAAGGAGCGCGAACAGAACGGCGCGAGTCTTCCCGCCCGTGTGCTCGATGACTGGTGGTACCGGCTGGATGGCGATGGCTACTTCAACGCGCAGCGGTTTGCCCTCTACCTGATTGATATCACGACGGGTGAACACCGGTGCGTCTACGACAAGGACGCGCTGGGAGGATTCAGCTTTGACTTTTCTCCGGACGGGAAGGAGATCGTCCTCGCCACCAACCGCGACCGGAAGGCGATGATCCGTGCGTGGAAGGATGAGATCGTGCGGCTGAATCTCTCCACCGGCAGGCTGCGGCCGCTCAAACAGGTGCCCGAGGGTACCAAGTCGTGCGTCAAGTGGTCGCCGGACGGCCGGACCATCGCCTGGGCGGGCCGGGAGGGGAAGGACTCCGCCTACGGCACGGATAATCTTGAACTGTGGACGTGCAGCGCGGACGGTTCGAGCGCGAAACCTCTCACCGCAGATGAGGATTACTGCCTCATGGCGATCACCTCGACCGACACCGCGGAGATGGTCTTCGGACCGAACCTGAAGTGGTCGCCCGATTCCCGGCGCCTCTACCTGCAGATCGGCTGGCACGGTGAGTCCCACGTGGCCTCCATCGCCCGGGGCGGCGGAAAGATCACGTTCCACACGAACGGAGCGAAGATGCATCAGTTGGGCGGGATCAGCCGGGATGGATCGACCATCGGCCTGACCGTCGCAAACGCCACCACCCCGGACGAAGTTGCCGGCGCGCGACCTGCCGCGAAGCGCTTTGAGGTCAAGCCGCTGACGAATCTGAACGGCCCGGTCCTGAAGGAACTCGATCTCGCCCCGATCAGGTCGCAGTGGATCAACAGCGCCGACGGCACCAAGGTGCAGGTCTGGTCGCTCCTGCCGCCGGAGGCAACCGGCAAGGCGAACCGAAAGAAGCACCCCACGGTGCTGGAGATTCACGGCGGACCGCACGCCCAGTACGGCGTGGGGTTTTTCTTCGAGTTTCAACTGCTCGCAGCGCAGGGGTACGCGGTGTTCTATTCCAACCCGCGCGGCTCAAAGGGATACGGCCGCGATTTCTGCAGCGCGATCCGCGGCGCGTGGGGCGGCAAGGACTGGGAGGACATCCAGGCCGTCACCCGCTTCATGCAGCAGCACGAGCGCGTCGATCGGAAACGCATGGGCATCATGGGCGGCAGCTACGGCGGCTACATGACCAACTGGGCCATCAGCCACGGCCACGACTTCGCCGGCGCCATCACCGATCGCTGCGTCTCCAATCTGCACAGCATGTTCGGGACGAGCGATTTTACCGATGAACCCGACCGCTACTGGGAGGGCAATTCGTGGAACCGGACCGAGGCCCGCTGGAAACAGAGCCCGCTGAAGTACTTCGGGAACGTCAAGACGCCCACGCTCATCATTCACAGCGAAGGCGATCTGCGGTGCAACATTGAGCAGGCGGAACAGGTCTTCACCGCGCTCAAACTGCGGAACGTGCCGACGCGGTTTGTGCGCTACCCCGCCACGACGAGCCACGGACTCAGCCGGGGCGGGCCGATGGATCTGCGGCTGCACCGTCTGGAGCAGATCCTGGACTGGTGGGAACGGTGGATCGGTTAGAGAACCGTGAACCGCCAGCAGTGAACGGTCACCGTGTCTTCTGCTTTGGGGTCACAGTCCATCCTGTAGACGCCGCTTCATGATCGCCACCGCATCCGCGCTGGAGTCGATCAACACGAAATCCCTCCCGTGGGCGTGCGCCGCTTCACCGGTCGTGCCGCTGCCGGCAAAGAAGTCGAGGATCGTATCGCCCGGTTCGGTGTGGACGCGCACGATGCGATCCAGGATGGCGCGCGGCTTCTGGGTCGGATAGCCGGTCTTCTCCCGGCCGTTGGTCGGCACGATCGTCTGCCACCAGACATCGGTCGGCGTCTTGCCGCGCGCGGCTTTCTCTTTCGTCACCAGTCCGGGGGCGAGATAAGGGATCCGGTCGATCGCATCGTAGTTGAAGACGTACCGCTCCGGATCCATCGCGTACCAGAGAATCGTGTCGTGCTTGGCGGGCCATTTCCGTTTCGAGCGCCCGCCGAAGTCGTACGCCCAGATGATCTCGTTCATGAAGCATTCCCGGCCGAGCATCTGATCGAGCGCGACTTTGATGTAATGCACTTCCCGCGCATCGAGATGGACGAACAGCGAACCATCCGGCGTCAGGCAGTGCAGCGCCGCTTCGATGCGGGGCATCAGGAAGGCCGTCAAGTCATCGAACCGGTCCCGGTACGCCGCGCTGCCGTGAACCTGCGACACGTAACGACGCCCACCGAAGCCGGTGCGATCGCCGCCGTTCGGCGTGGTCGCCGCCTGAACGCTGATTCGCGTTCGCTTCTGAACCGCGCCGGTATTGAAAGGCGGATCGATGTAGATCAGCCGCGCGAACGCATCGGGCAGCGTCGGGAGCACAACGAGATTGTCATCGTGAATGATCCGAGGCACCCACGTAGGGTACCGCGCCGGCTGCGAAGAGACGCCCGCCATGCTCGCAGCGGTCCCCCGGGCCGCCTATGCGCGGCGCAGCGCCCGGATGCGCCGATCGGTCGGCGGATGTGAGGCAAAGAGGTTCGTCAATGTCTTGCCGACGAACGGCTCGACGATGAAGAGATTGTTCATCGCGGGATTGGGGTTCTGCATCGGAATCTGTTTCGCGTAATTTTCGAGCTTCTGCAGCGCAGAGATCAGACCGTGGGGTGATCCGGCGATCCGCGCGCCGTCCGCATCGGCGACGAATTCGCGCGATCGGCTGATCATGGCTTTGATGATCGCCGCCCCGACCGCGCCGAGCAGTACCACGCCGATCAGCACCAGCGGGTTGCCCCCGCCGCGCCCGCCGCCCATGCCGAAGAAAAACGCAAACTGCGCGAGCATGCTGAAGAGACCCGCGACCGTGGCGGCAATGGTGGAGATGAGCGTATCACGGTTCTTGATGTGCGCAAGCTCGTGCGCGATCACACCCCGCAGTTCATCGCGGTCGAGCAGTCGCAGGGCGCCCTCGGTGAATGCGACCGCGGCGTTCTTCGGATTTCTTCCGGTGGCAAACGCGTTCGGCGCCGGCTGCGGGCAGATGTAGACCCGCGGCATGGGAAGGTTCGCCCGCGCGCTGAGTTCGCGCACCAGACCGACCAGTTCCGGCGCGGAGCGTTCATCGACCGGTTGACCGCGCATCGCGGCAAGCGCCAGCTTGTCGGAGAAGAACCACGCGCTGAAGTTCATGGCCACCGCGATCACGCCGGCGATGATCATGCCCTGGGCGCCCCAGAAGCTGCCGGCCCAGACGATCAGCCCGAAGAGAGCGGCCAGCAGGATGGCGGTCTTGAAATTGTTCATCAATCGGGTCATTTCGGTCCTGCCCTTCGCGGTGGTGTGCGTCCCCCCTCGAGTCATACTGACTGAGCAACGTCCATACGTCGCCGCACGGCCCGTCGTTCGTTGGCCCCGCGTGATGCCGGCTTCAGATGAGCCCGAACATCCTCGCGCACGCAACCATCATGAGCAACGTGAATGCCAATCGGACCCAGAAGAGCGGCAGTCGGTGGGTGAGGTGCGCGCCGAGGTAGCCGCCGATCAACGCGGTCGGCGCCAGGCAGCCGGCAACCAGCAGACTGTCGGTGACATGGAGCATCTGGTTCGGCAACTGCTCGTTGGGATGGCGGGCGAGCGTCCAGTTCTTTCCGATGGCGCCGATGAGTGCGGTCAGACACATGACGGCAGAGCTGGTGCCGATACACTGCCGAAGTGGCAGATTCGCAATGCGCTGCAACAGCGGCACGGCGATGCCGCCCCCGCCGATTCCCAGCAGGCCGGCGAGAAAACCCATGATCGATCCGATCGATCCCGATGCCGCCGGTCCGGCGCGCTGCTCACCGAGTTCCGGCTCGGGCCGGCGCTTGATCAACCGAACGACGTTGAAACCGATGATGTAGAGCAGGAAGACGCCGAAGATCTGCTGCAGCGCTCTGGCGTCGAGTTGATCGCTCAGCCAGACGCCGATGAGGATGAACACCAGGCCGAAGGGAAGCATCCATTTGAAGACATCCATTCGAATCGCGCCGCTGCGGGCGTGGTGGAAGGTGGCGGGGACGGCGACGAAGATATTGACGATCATCGCCGCGGCCTGGTAGAGATGCTGATTCGGCCCGAGCACGAGCGCCAGCGCGGGAATCATGATGATCGACCCGCCGATGCCGAGCATTCCGCCGAGCGTGCCACCGACGAGGCCGATGGCGATAAGTTCAATAATCTGGTCCCAGCTCACTTGCGGCAGTGTAGAGGACGACCGGCGACCCCGGGGGACGGGAGCGGGCGGAGGCTCAATTTCGCGGCGGGATTTGGCGCACGCGGTGATGAATGTATGATCCGACCCAATCCGGGGCATGTCTGCTGGGAGTTCTGACGCAGGTCAAGGGAGCAATCGCATGGCAGCGGAACGAGCGCATTGGGGCAGTCGTTTGGGATTCGTCCTCGCCGCGGCCGGTTCGGCGGTGGGCCTGGGGAATATCTGGCGGTTTCCCGGCCAGGTCGAAGAGAACGGCGGCGGCCTGTTCGTGCTGACGTACATCCTGTGCATTGCCGTCATCGGGCTGCCCGTTCTCATGGCGGAAGTGTTCCTGGGCCGCACCTCACAGAATTCGCCGGTCGGCGCGTTTCGCCATCACTCAGGAAGGAAGAGTCCGTGGATGGGAATCGGGTGGCTGTGTGTCGCCACCGCCTTCGTCATCCTCTCCTTCTACAGCGTGGTCGCCGGGTGGTGCATGCACTACGCATGGATCTCGGTGACGACGACCTTTCAAGGCATGTC
>SKZB01000300.1 GCA_007127615.1 Phycisphaerales bacterium
ACGCGCCGGCCGCGCCACCCGACGGACGCCATGACCAGCCCGCACACTGCGAGCGCAACCGCCCCGAAAAAGAGCGTGCCAAGATTCACCTAATCCCCTTTCGAAAATGATCCCGTACGACGGATGCCCATGAATCGCATCCACGCCCGAGCATACATCCGCGGCGCCGGGGCGGCAAGAATTACTTCAATTACTTCGCAGATTCGGTGTAGAGAGCCGCCGTGCGGACCGCCAGATCGTGAATGCGTTGCCGGAGTTCCGGCGGCTCGAGGACGCGGCAGTGCGGTCCCATCGAGAGGATCCACCAGACGATTTCCTCGAAGCCCGCCACCGTACAGCGGAATGTGCAGGAACCGTCGCGGTGGTACTCGAACGACTGCGTGCGGTGCCAGCGCGTATCGGTGATGGTCGGCGTGAAGTGCGCATCAAAGTGCAGCACGACCTCGACATCATCGCCGGCGTTCATCATCCGCCACGCGTTGCCGAGGTAGGCATCGAGAGTGAAGTTGGACGGCCGATCAAACCGTGTATCGGTCGGCGTCGCCTTGGTGAAGCGGCTGAGTTTCAGACTGCGCAGCGCATCGCGTTGTGTGTGATGACCGACCACGTACCACGCGCGCACCCCGAAGAAAAGCGCATAGGGATGCAAGTCAAACGCTTCGTCATCGCTGGAGTCAGACGCGGCGGCATCGTATTTGCACCGCACGACGCGTTGCTCGATGATGGCGTTCTGCATGCGGTCGTACACATCGCGGTAGCCGTCGGGTTCCATCGCCGGGGCGGTCCTGATCAGCAGTGTCTTTCGCCGTTCGTCGATCTCGTGGCGAAGCTCCGGCGGCAGGTGCGCTTCCAGTTTGTGCAGTGCCCGCCAGGCGGCCCGGAGAAAGGGAATCTGCTGCGGCTCGCTGATCTGTTCACACAGGGCGGCGAGCGCGAGTCCTTCCTCGGCGGTCAATTGCACCGGCGGCAGGAAGAACGTTTCGCGCACCCGGTAACCACCCCACTTCGCATCGTGTTCAACCGGAACCCCCGCGCCTTCGAGTTCTTTGAGGTCACGAAAGATCGTCCGCTCCGTGGTCTCGCACTCCTCGGCCAGCCGGGCCGCGTTCCACGGCCGCCCGGACTGGGTCCCCGATTGAATCAGCGTGATGATGCGAAGCAGGCGGTGAATTCGGGTGTAGGGCATCCAGTGGTTCCACGAGAGGTCAAAGCGCGGTGTGAACCTCTTCTTCATCATCACCGCGGATGATGATTGGTACTCTAACGGATCGTTGATTCCGCTTTCCGGAGGGTCGACCGAAACTTTTTTCCGTTGACTGACACGTTGGTGTCAGTGCGAGGATTGACGGAAGCTCTCCTCCGGGTCGATCATGCGCAGAGGAGTGCGGCGCCCGTGCGACCGACAAGGGGAAGGTGAGGTCCGGTGTGGTGTGGACGGGTGCGGAGGCCCGGGCAGAGGCGGCTCGGATCCGCGGACCGGGATGAGGAGGGATGAGGAGGGAAGAGGGATGGCACGTCCCGGTGAGGCCTTGGGGGGCCTCGCCGGGCGTGCGCCGTCCGGGGGCAGGCCTAACCGTCGCTTCGGAACCGGGTTTCGCCATCGATGACCGGGCAGGTCCGCCGGTCGGCCGTGGCGATCGACCCGGATGAGCTTCGCCCGGTTGGACCGGTCGACACGGCGGGTGGAGGCGGGCCGGCGCAGAGACTCCTCTACCGGAAATGTATCATACTGCGTATGCTGATCCCGCCATGGTGCGCCGGTACGCTCCGCTTCATGGTGTGTTTCATGTGATCAGTCTCATAAAGGCCCATCGGTAGGTGTGGGATGCCGAAGAACGCCACCGTGTACGTCACCCAGTTGCTGCACCGTGTGGAAGCGGGCGATGCCCACGCCGCCGACCAGCTCTTTCCGGTCGTGTACGAACAACTTCGTGCGATCGCCCGGAATCGCATGAACGCCCAGCCAAGGGACCACACCCTGCAGGCCACCGCGCTGGTGAACGAAGCGTACGTGCGCCTGATCGACCGGCAGAACCTTGCGTGGCGGGAGCGGTCCCATTTTTTCTTTGCCGCCGCCCGCGCCATGCAGGACATCCTGGTCGAACACGCACGGGGAAAAGCGCGACTGAAGCGCGGCGGCCCCGACGCCCAGCGTGTCCCCATGAACCTGGCGGAGCTCGCGGAAGAGGCCGGCCAGGAAGAGATCCTCGCGCTGACCGATGGCATCTCGCAGTTGGAGCGGGAGCAGCCCCAGGTTGCCGAGGTCGTCCGTCTCCGGTTCTACGCCGGACTCACCAATGCGCAGACTGCCCTGGCGCTCGAGATCTCGGAGCGTCAGGTCAGACGGATCTGGTCCTACGGCCGCGCGTGGCTGTTCCGGCACATTCGAAACGAAGGGGGAGCCCATGGACCCTCGCGCACTCGACTTTGACGGGCTGGTACAGCGCTACTTCGCGGATGCCCTGGAGTGCTCTGCGCAAGAGCGCCGCTCGCTCCTCGCGCAGTTGAGTCAGGAGCCGGATG
Source organism: Phycisphaerales bacterium (assembly GCA_007127615.1). Classification (GTDB taxonomy): domain Bacteria; phylum Planctomycetota; class Phycisphaerae; order Phycisphaerales; family SM1A02; genus SKZB01. The sequence continues at coordinate 2,524 of SKZB01000300.1, forward strand.
GCGAAAGGATTCGCGAGGAAGTTGAAGCGTTGCTGCTCGCGCACGAAGCGGCCGGCGATTATCTCGCCGAACCCTCGGCGCCGTTTCATCCTTCGTGGGCGAGTCCTGAGCCGGCTGAACCTGAAGAAGATCTGATCGGCGTCACCATCGGACCGTACGTGGTCCGGGAGTGTCTGGGAGAAGGTGGGTTCGGCCGGGTCTACCGGGCAGCGCAGACCGAGCCCATCCGGCGTGAGGTCGCCCTGAAGATGATCAAGCGGGGTATGGATACGCACCAGGTCGTCAACCGCTTTGAGAACGAGCGCCAGGCGCTTGCGGTGATGGATCATCCGGCGATTGCCAAGGTCTTCGATGCGGGGGCTTCGCCGAGCGGACGACCCTATTTTGTCATGGAACTCGTCCACGGGGTTCCGATCACCGAGTTCTGCGATATCCATCAGCTTTCCATCACCGAACGACTGCAGATCTTCTGTGACGTCTGTCTCGCGGTACAACACGCCCACCAGAAGGGGGTGATTCATCGTGATCTCAAGCCCACGAACATTCTTGTCGCCATGACCGAAGATGGACCGCGCGCGAAGGTGATTGACTTCGGCATCGCCAAAGCCATCCTCAGTTCCACCGAAGGTGAGTCGCGAATCACGATGGAGGGGCAGTTTCTCGGAACGCCGGAATACATGAGCCCGGAGCAGATCGGGCTGAGCGACTCGGACGTCGACACGCGATCGGATCTTTTCTCCCTGGGCGTCCTGCTGTACCAGCTGCTCACCGGCGCCCTGCCGTTCAGCCTGCCCTCTTCCCGCCCCCGCCACTTCCATGACCTCCGCCGCCTCATCTGTGAAGTCGATCCGCCCAAACCGAGCACAAAGCTGAGACAGATGAGTGAGCGTGACGCATCCACCGGCGTGCTTTCGCGCAATCCGGAGCGGAGATCACTCATCCGGAGGCTGCGCGGCGATCTCGACTGGATCACGCTCAAAGCCATGGAGAAGGAGCGAGCACGCCGGTACGCCTCGGCGAGCGAGCTGGCCGAAGACCTGCAGCGGCACCTGAACGACGAGCCGGTCGGCGCCCGTCCACCGAGCGTGCATTACCGCGCGGGAAAGTTCATCCGGCGCAACAAGACCGCCGTCAGCGCAAGTCTCCTCATCGTGCTCGTCCTCATCGGCGGGATCATGGCCACGTCGTGGGCCATGGTTGAAGCCCAGCATCAGCGCAACGCCGCCCGTGATCTGGCGTATCGCTCCACCATTGTCGCCGGCGCTGCCGCCATTGCGGCATCGGACTTTTCCGATGCCGCCCATCTGCTGGAACAGGCGCCCTCGGAGCGTCGCGGCTGGGAATGGAATCATCTTCAGTCTCGGCTGGATCACGCCTCGGTGGTCATTCCGGGTACGGGCACTCCGGTACCCGATCTGGCGGTGTCGAACGATGGTGAACACATCTTTGCGGTCGTCGACGAAAGAATCGTGCGGTACGATGCGGCAACCGGAGAACCCACCGCAACCTTTTCGATCAACGTCCATCCGCGGCACCGACTCTCGATGGGCCCCGGCGGCAACAAGCTGTTGATCGAGGAACAGCGGGGACCGTGGTTTCGTCCGGACTCGCGTCTGGTGATGGTGGATCTGGACGCCGACGCGATTCTCTGGCGGCGTGAGGGTGCGTGCGGCGGTGAGCACGCCTTTCTGCCGGACGGTACTTTGATCGCGGCGGGTCTTCTCGATGAGAATGCCGTCGCCTGGATCGACGCATCCAGTGGCACGGAACTCATGCGTCAAAGGGTGGACGGCGGAAACCTGATCCACGTCGGCATGGCGGCGGACGGCGCGATCTTCTACGCCACGGCCGGAGAGGAGCGCATGGGGGTGGCCGGCATCGTCGACCGATTCGGTGAAAGGACCACGCTCCGGAGAGAACACCTCTTTCTCCGTCTGAACTTCGCGCCCGTGCTCCGCGCGTTCGCCTGGGAGATCTGGACCGATGGACGCGTCATCGTCGCCGACTTTGAAACCGAGACCCCCAGAATCATTCCGGAACGTCCCGGTCACAATCGTTCGGCGCTCGCGTGGTCCGAAGACGGTCGGTGGATGGCGATCGCCGAAGGGCGCGAGATCCTGCTCTGGGACACGGCCACCTGGGAACCCGCCGGCACACTGGCCGGCCACCGGGAACGGGTGGTCAGCGGCCGCTTCTCACCCCGGGGCGATCGGCTTGTCACCGGCGATGCCGGCGGAACCATCCGGATCTGGAACATGCCGCATCCCAGCGCGCCGTGGATGGTCGAGCAGTGGGAGAACTGGAAGCAGTACGATGCCGCCCTTTCGCCGGACGGATCCACGATCGCGACCGCCGGTTGGTCCTTCGTCCGACTCTGGGACCTGCCCGCCGGCACGATTCGAACCATCCACAACCAGCAGTCCCGGTACGTCGAACGCATTGCCTTCTCACCGGATGGGCGCAAGCTGGCCCTCGCGTCGCACAACCGGGGGCTGCGCATCATCGACACCGACTCCGGTATCACGATGACCGAGACCGATTTTATCGGGGATTCCTCGCTCGCCTGGCATCCGGGAGGATCGCCGCTCTTCTGGCTCGACCGGGACGCGGGCGAGATCGTCCTGATCGATGACCGAACCGGGGCGGCGATCGATCGGCTGTCCGTTGACAACGCCTCGGTGACACACTTTCAGATCGGCCGCGATGGGCTGGTGGCGCTGGCCGCCATTGGAAATCAGGTTGAGGATGGTCGCGAAACTGAGCCTGATCATGAGACCGTGCTGGTCCGTCTCGATCTCGAAACGATGCGCTTCGCGCCGAAACAGATGATGACACCGCCTTCCGCCCGCCTTCTGGCGGTGGCGAGCCACGGGCCCCTGGCGGCGGTCGTCGGAGCGGACAACACCGTCGAACTGTGGGATTTCGCTCACCATCGCATGGTCTGGCGCACCCACCTCACCGCCGCGGCGGTCGAGTCACTGGCCTTCAGTCACGACGGTCAACGGCTGGCTCTGGGCCGCGTCGGCGCAATCGATCTGATCGATTGCGCCGACGGCCAGCGGCAGGCCGTACTGCGTCACGAGATCGGTCGCGTGATCAATCTCTTTTTCACGCCCGGCGACGCGGCCCTGGTTGCCTGCGGCTTGAATCATCCGATGGTGGTTTTCGATGCGCGGGCGCCGGACCGGCACGTCGTTCGTGAGCGCAGTCGAAAGACTGCGGCGCGCGCGATCGTCGATCCCCTTTTCGAATCGCTGTACGTTCTGAGCCGCGTCGAGGAGACGCTTCACGCCGACCCGCAACTGAACGGGTGGAAACGGGAAGCGTCGCTGGCCTACGCCAGAGCGCGGGGAGATCACCTCGCGGCATTGGGCAGTGATACGGTCTTTGCCATTGAGGCCGGGCGCTTTGATCGCGCATTGGCCGCGTGCCTTGCGATCCAGCGAGGATCGATCTCTGCACCGGAGCGGTGGGAGAGCATCATTGCCATGCTGCACTACCTGCTCGATGAGCCGGACGCTGCCGCCGAAG
>SKZB01000409.1 GCA_007127615.1 Phycisphaerales bacterium
GCTGAAGTACGTCGTCATGCACGAGGTCGGGCACACGCTCGGGCTGCGGCATAACTTCAAGGCGGCGAGCTGGCTCTCGCTGGATGAGATCGCGGAGAAAAGGGGCGAAGCGGCGGTCGCCTCCGTCATGGACTATGCCGGCACGTTCATTCCCCCGACCGGCGAAGAGGAGCGCGGGGACTGGGCGATGCCGACGCTCGGCCCCTACGACATGTGGGCGATCGAGTACGGCTACACCCTCGACCAGCGGCAGCTTCCCGAGATCGCCGGCCGGGGCGCGCAGCCGGAACTGCTGTACGCCACCGATGAAGACCGCGCGGGTCCCGATCCGCTGGTGGATGTCTGGATTCTCGGCGCGGATCCGCTCGAGTGGGCGCAGTCGCGTCTTGATCTGGTGAGCACGATGCGCGAGCGGATTCTCGACAAAGCCGTTGAAGATGGTCAGAGCTGGCACCTGCTCCGCCGCGCGTACGAACAGACGCTGGGCGAACATCTCGGGGCGCTGCGCGTGGCCAGCCGGTTTGTCGGCGGGGCGTACGTGCACCGCGATCGCAAGGGTGATCCCAATGCCCGCGAGCCGTACGTGCCGGTCGAGCCCGAACGCCAGCGCGAAGCGATCGCGTTCGTGATCGACAACGCGTTTTACGATGACCGCTTTGATCTCCGGCCGGAAATCATGCGCAAGCTGGTCCCGAACCGGTTCCGGCACTGGGGCGCAAGCAGCGGCAACGTGACGTTCCCGATTCACAATCGCGTGGCCCAGATCCAGAGCTTTGCGATGCTCTACCTGATGAATCCCGGCACGCTGCAGCGCGTCTACGACAACGAGCTGCGCGTCGAAACCGATGAGGATATGCTCACCCTGCCCGAACTCATGGGCAGCGTGGTGGAGGCGATCTACTCGGAACTGGAGAACGGAGCCGGCGGCCGGTACACCGAACGCGAGCCGATGATTTCGAGTCTGCGGCGGAACCTGCAGTCGGAGATGACCGATCGCCTGATCGATCTCGCCCTCGACGGCCGCGGTGTGCCGAGTCCGGTCCCGACGCTGGCGCGGTTCCACCTTCGGAATCTCGATCGGTCTCTTTCGAATACGCTTGACGGCGCGGATGCCGCGCGCGTGGACACGTATTCACTGGCGCACCTGCAGGATATTCACGGAAGAATCGATTCGGCGCTGAACGCGATCAAGGTCGCCCGCTGATTGCGGGCGAACCGCGACGTGTGGGTCATCGCCGCCGCCCCGGACCGGGGGCGGCGGCTTTTTTTCCTTTGGTTCAATCGCAACTGTCCCCCGGGCTTTCATTTTCTCACCACGAAGAACACGAAGAACACGAAGAAGTAAGAGAACAGACCGTTTCCGGTCCCCCTGCGCGCCCGTCACTCCGTCGCTTCGTCGCTCTACCCCTTCATGCCTTCGTTTCCGGTGAGAGAGGAGGATGTATGATGGTCTGCCCGAAGAAGCAGTCTTTGCCAACTCCGGAGACTACCCATGTTTGTCGCTCCCGTTCGTCGCCTCTTTCCCTTCACGAGCGGCGCCGGTCTGGCCGCCGCAAGCTTCGCCGCGCTGCTGCTCACGGGCTGCGGCGGGGATGCGCAGGAGCAGGTTGTCCTGTACTCCTCGCTCAACGAGCCGACCGCCCGGCCGGTGATCGACCGCTTCGAAGAGAAGACCGGTATCCGCGTCATCTTTCAGGGAGACACCGAGCGCGACAAGACCGTCGGCCTCGTGCAGACACTGCTGGAAGAACGCCACCGCCCCCGGGCGGATGTCTTCTGGAACAGTGAAACGGCCAACACCGTGCGCCTGCAGCGTGAGGGGGTGCTCGCGCGGCTTGATCCTCCGCCGGAGAACGCGGCGCTGATTCCCGAGGCGTACGTTGACCGGGAGGGATACTGGTTCGGCTTTGCCGCCAGAGCGCGGGTTCTGATCGTCAACACGGATCTGGTCGACGAAGCCGACATGCCGCGAAGCATGTGGGACCTGACCGAGGAGAAGTGGCGCGGCCGGGCGGCGCTCGTGCGACCGGTCACCGGCACCACGCTCACGCACATGACCGCGCTCTACGAACTCATCGGCGCGGAGGAGACCGATCGCTTCCTTCAGGGTGTGATCGACAACGAATGTCACCTGCCGCCCGGCAACGGCCGGCTGGCGCAGCTCGTCGGACAGGGTCAGATTCACTTCGGCTTCACCGACTCCAGCGACTTTCGCCTGGTGAAGAATGAGGGCTATCCCGTCATCGCCATCTACCCCGATCAGGATTCGATCGGGACGATGCTGATACCCAATACCGCGGCGAAGATTCGGGGCGGGCCGAACCCGGAGAACGCCCGCCGGCTCATCAACTTCCTGCTCTCGGAAGAAGCGGAGGAGATCCTCGCCCACCATCCGCGCGGCCACATTCCGCTCAAACCCGATATCGATCGGCCCGAGCCGGTGCTGGTGCCCGGCGACTTCGAGGTCATGGAGGTTGACTTCGTGCGGGTCGGCGAACAGATTGCTACCCGGCTGGATCAACTCGACCGGCGATTCCGCTGATGATCGCTTCCGGCGGGTCGGCCTCCCGCCCTGATCTCCCCGAACTGATCCCGCCGCCCTGTCCTGCCGCTTGAACATGATCTTCAGACGAGCCCGAATCGAGATTGGTCCGAACTCGTTGATCATGTCGATCATGTTGATCATGCTGATCGGCGGGGTTGCCCTGCTCGGTCTGCTGCCGGTGGTGATCGCCATGGCGGATCTCGTCCGCCGGCCGGGGGAGGCGTTCTCGGCGCTGGTCGATCCCGTGTTCTGGCCGCGCCTCGGCACGTCTCTACTGATCGTCTCGCTCACGCTCGCCTTCATGCTGCCCTTGGGATTGGTGATGGCGTGGCTGCTGGTGCGGACCAATCTGCCCGCGCGGCGGCTGGGCATGATGCTGATTCCGTTTCCGCTCTTTCTTCCGCCGCTGGTGCACGTGCTCTCCTGGTTCGGCGTGGTTCCGCTGTCGGGAATTCCCGCGATCGTGCTCGTGTACGTTATTGCGTTCACGCCGTTCGTCGTCCTGCTCTCGGCCCGCTCAATGGATCAGATCGGCCGCGCCCACGCGGAAACGGTGCAGTTGATGGGCGGCCGGCGCGCGGTCCTGCTCGATGATCTGCGGCATGCGCTTCCGTCGGCAACCATCGGCGGCGTGCTGGCGCTGGTGTTTATGGTCGGCGATTTCGCGGTCGCGGATTTCCTCACCAGCGTCGGACCGAAGGTGACCGTCTACGCCGACACGCTCTACGTGCACCACCAGGCCCGCCGACCCGGCGCGGCCGCCGCGACCGCCGTGCCGGGCATCCTGCTCTGTCTGATCCCGTTGATCTGGGCGCTGCGTCGCCGGCGTCAACTGGGCGCGACGGTCGATCCCCGCTTTGAACCCGCCGAACCGCTGGCGCTCGGCGGCATTCGCTGGGCGCTCCTGCTGCTCATCGCGATCTACCTGCTCATCGGTACCGCGCTGCCGCTGATCTCCCTCTCCTGGCAGGCCGGTTCGTGGACGACGATTCTCGAACAGGCCCGCGGCGCGTCGGATCGGATCGTGTTCACGGTTCTGCTCGGGGCCGCGGCCGCGACGGGAATGGTGTTGCTCGCCCTGCCGCTCATGCTCTTCGCGCAGCGGCTGCGAAGACCGTGGTGGCTGGATGCGCTGATCTTTCTGCCCCTCGCCGTGCCGCCGCTCATCCTCGGCGTGGGGCTGATCCGGCTCTGGAACCGTCCGCTGCTGGATGCGATCTACCTCGGGCCGGGCGTACTGCTCATCGCCCTGATCGGGCGGTACCTCGCCTTCGCGGCCCTTCCCATCGGCGGCTCGATCGAGCGGCTGGATCGTTCCATGCTCGATGCCGCCCGTCTGGCCGGCGCGGGGAGCGTGGGGCGCACGGCGGGTATCACCCTGCCGCTGATCGCCGGCACGGTGGTTTCGGCGTGGTGCATCTCGTTCTGTTTCACCCTGCGCGAACTGGATACATTGATCATGCTGCGCGCGGGCCAGCGCACCCTGCCGTTTCATCTCTATTCCAACGTGGTCTTCGCGCGCCGGGAGGAAGTGGCCGCGCTCGCGCTCATATTGGCGGGCGTGACGATCGCGCCGCTTCTGCTGTACCTTGCGATCGCGCGACGGGCGATTCGATTCCTATGAACCAGTTGAACCAACAAGCCAACGAAGCGGCCGCCGGCCGGACCACTGGCGACGGATTGAACGTCGAAGCGATCTCGGTCGAGTACGGTCACATCCACGCGGTGCGGGAGGTTTCATTGGGCGTTCGTCCGGGCGAACACGTCGCCATCATCGGCCCCTCCGGCTCGGGCAAGAGCTCGCTCCTGCGGAGTGTGGCGGGATTGATCCGCCCGGCCGCGGGGCGCATCACGTGGTCCGATGAGACCCGGGCCGATGAGACCCGACTTGTTGAGACCTGGTTCGACACAGCCGGCACGCGCTGGGTGGAACCGGAACATCGCCGCATCGGCATGATCGCGCAGCAGCCGGCGCTCTGGCCCCATCTGACCGCGCGGGCCCACCTGATCCGGGTGCTCGGATGGCGCGGCGTGAGGAAGCGCGACCGGTCGGGGCAGACCGATCGCCTGCTCGAACTGGTCGGTATCGCCCACCGCGCGACCCACCGGCCGGCGGAACTCTCCGGCGGGGAGCAGCAACGGCTCGCCCTTGCCCGCGCCCTCGTCGGCGGTTCACGACTCTTGCTGCTCGATGAGCCCCTCGGCCAGCTTGATCTCGTCCGCCGACGCGAGCTCGGGCGGGAGATGTCGCGGATCGCCCGGGAGATGGGGGCGGCCGTGCTGCACGTGACGCATGATCCGACCGACGCGATGTCGTTGGCCGACCGTATCGTGGTGCTCGAGGAGGGCCGGATGACGCAGCAGGGCACGCCGAATGAGATCAGTTCGAAACCGGCGGGCGCGTTCGTCGAAGCCGTCGATCGGATGAGGCACGCCTGACCACGGCGCCGGCTCCGGCGACCGCGCGATCCTCACCTTGAGCCCCTGCAGAAGAAACGCTTCGTTTTTCAGCTCGTCACGGCCAGCTGGCCGACCTGCTCGCCGGCGACGATGCGCTCTTGCGTCCACGGTTTGGTCCCGGGCAGATCTTCCCGGACGCCCAGCGGCATCGCCAGATGAAGTTCGACGGGATTGGTGAGCATCATTTCCCGCGATCCCTCAAGGACGCCCGTCTTGAACGCGCTCCCGCTCCAGTCGGCGGGCAGCGTGCCGCAGTCGATGCCCGGCGTTCGCCGCCAGCACGTGCCGTGGCTGCGCGGATAGTAGGTGTTCGCAGCCAACTGAACGCTCACGACATCTCCCTGCAGATGGCGCGGGACGGCGATGGGCTGATGAATCACGCCGAAGTCGCCGCCCCCCGCACGAAATGCGAAGGAGATGTCCCGGCTGTCCTCTCGCACGAGGAAGCTTTCCTCCGGACATCGCAGGTGCACGATCGCTTCGACGACGTTTTCGTAGCGGTTCTGATAGAAGATCGAGAGTTCCGCCCGGTCGCCGTTCATGCGGACCGTGGGCAGAAAGGACAATCCGTCCGATTCGTAGTAGATCGGACCGACGGCCCCTTTGAGATGGTCGGGCAGCTTGTCCTCGATCACCATGCCGTAGAACAGCCACGCGCCGAGACCGATGATCAGAACCGTGGTGATTGCCCGCTGCGCCCCGAGCAGGATCGCGGTCTCCGGGTTCAGCATCAACCAGACCACGAACGCCCAGACGCACGCGGCGATCAACGCGACCACGAGGGTGAAGTTTCGAATTTCGTGCATCGCCAGACCCTCCCACGAATGTGCCGGTTGCGAGAAAGACGATTCGGAGATCCCACGTCACGCACCATCGCGATGACGCGGCGGTTCGGCTTTCTCCCATCCGTCAGCTCCCATCCGCCAGCCATCCGCCGGTCGAGGTCGCTCGGGCCGGTGAACGCCCCCAGCTTCTTCCGTATAGTATCGCACTGATTTCGCCGAAAGCGAGGAAATTTTTCTTCCCGCCCCACC
>SKZB01000010.1 GCA_007127615.1 Phycisphaerales bacterium
CTCGACACGGCGTTCGGCGGAAGGTGAGCCGAACGCACCTCGTGAGACGACCGGGCGTTCGCTTCCCCGGGTGCTGCGATCGATTTGCCTGGCCTGGACGCATCGGCAGCACGATCCGACGATCCGGAAGTCGATTCATTGGTCGACTCCCATTCGAAGCGGCAGTCGAGATCAAAGTTGCGTTCGAACAAACGGCACTTGCGAGAAGCGCCCCAGATATCCACGACCGGATCGGCATCCGCCTCGGCGAAGAACCAGGCCGTGGCGGACTTCACCTCCACGCGCACGTTGCGCACAAACTGGGAATGGGCGCGGTCCAGTCCGTCCGCCAGTCGAAGAATGCCGCTCAGCGTCTTCACCAGGATGCGATCGCCGGCGTTCAACTTGGCGAAGTTCGGATGCTTCAGCTTCGGCCGGGCGCGTCGATGGTATCGCGCGATGTTGGCGACGATTTCGAGTTCGCGGTGCGTAAAGCCGGGCAGATCGCTGTGGGTGATCAGATGGTAACTGTGCTTGTGATGCCGGGCGTAGTTGATGTAGTACCCGATGTCGTGCAGGATCGCGGCGGCGTGCAGCAGTTCCCGCGCTTCGGATTGGGCCCACTCTTCCGCCGGCGCATCGATCTGTTCGATCAGCTGATCGTAAATCGACAGCGTCAGCCGGGCGACCTGCTCGCTGTGCGGCTGATCGTACTTGCACGCCGTCGCGAACTGCCGCACCACGCGCAGGCGGTCTGCGGGGATCGCGCCCACCGGTTCGGCGCGGGGGACCAGTTCCTGAATCATGGAGAGGATCAGGCCGTCCCGAATCCCGCGGTCATGAACGCGCAACGTGTTGACTTTGAGGTGCCGCATCAGCCGCTCGATGATCGCGATTCCCGCCACGATGATTTCGGCGCGATCGGCACTCAAACCCGGAATTCGCGCTCGGGATCGGGGGGAGAGGGAACTGATCCAGCGGAAGAGATGACGCACCTCCGATCGCTTGATCTCGTAACCGCGCAGTGTGAAGGGATGCGAGTCGTCCTTCGGGGCGATGTTGTTGCGGTAGAAGGAAATCTGGGCCAGCGCGGTGAACGTTCCGCCCGTGCCGAACATGATCTGGGGCTGGATGTCGGTCTTTCCGAGCCCCGCCCGAATCATGCGCGAGATACTCTTTCTGAGTGCCTTGAGGCGCACTTCGGGCGGCCCCGAGCCGCCCTCGATCTGTTCGGTCAGGCGAACCGCGCCGATCGGAAGCGGATAGATCTGCTCGATCACCCCGCCCGCGGTGAGGACGACCTCGGTGCTGCCGCCGCCGATGTCGACCACCGCGGCGTCGAACGGCCGAATGTCGAAGGCATAGCTCACGCTGAGGTACGCAAACCGGGCTTCCTCCTCGGCGGTGATGACTTCCGGGCGAATGCCCGCGCGGTCCCGGACCAGATCAAGAAATTCTTCCTGGTTCTCCGCCTCACGAACGGCGGAAGTGCCGACCGCGCGCAGTTTGGTGATGCCGTAGCCCTCGGCAATCTCGCACATGCGCGCGATCACTTCCGCCGTGACCTGCATCGGCTCCGCCTGCATGCGCCGGGTCTCGTGGAGCCCGCGCCCGAGACGGGTGACCTCCTTCTCGTCGTCGATCATCCGGTAGCGGCCGTTTTCAGCAACCTCAACCACAATCAGCCGCACGCTGTTCGTGCCGATGTCGATCGCGGCGAGACGCTTCAGTGCTTCATCGGATGGCGGCGATTCTGAGCTCATGAAGCGACATCCCGGGGCGACGCGGACGATGAAACCGCCTCGTCGCCCCGCGGGGCGGCGGGCATGTCGTTGGCGGTTGGCCCGCGCTGCGCATCATCGACCTGACCGTTCTCAAGGGAGCCGCGCAATGCTTCAACGAGTTCAGAGAGCGGGAAGTCGCGGAACCAGCTTCCGAACTCGTTCACGGTCTTACTCAGTTCGCGGTCATACTGGGTGCGGAGCGAATCGAGTTCCGCCAGCATTTTCGTGGCGGCCCCTTTGCTCTTGCCCTCCAGCGCGTTCCGGGCGGCCTTCGAACCGGCGGCCAATTCCTCCGCGTACCGATCGATCTGCGCCATGATCTCCGATGTGTCGTTCAACGCGCCCAGATGCTCCTGCAGTGATTCAACCCGAGCGTACAGCTCGTTGCCAAACCGGTCGTCGAAACACGAAGCGAACAACTCCATGCCGTACCGGAGTCGCTTGATGCGGATTCGCAGTTCGTGCAGATTGTCGACGACCCCCAGATCCGCCCGGCCGGCCTCCTGGACGCGATCGATCAGGCGCGTGAGCTCCGTTCGCGCGAGGTCGAGCAGCGTCGGTTGACCGGAGGCGGGGATGGCGTCGGAATCCGGCTCACGGATGCTCCCGAGCAGTTTGGCGGCCCGCTTGCGCAATCGCATTCCCCGGTACCGGTGCGCGACATCATCGATCTCCTGCTGCGCCTCGCCCCGTTCATCCAGCGTTCGCTTGAGCATGTACTCGAGCGCGGCCCGATCGCCGGCAACCCCACGGTCGAGGCGGTCGGCGAACAGGGCGGCGTGAACATCGCACACGCGGGCCGTGCCGGCCGCCCGGCGAATCCGCCGCAAATGCTTTCGCATCTTTCGGTAACGCTTGCGCTTCAGACTGGGGCGGAAGACCAGAAGACCGGCTTCGCAGCGGCGCGTCGCGACCCGCAGGCGGTGAACCACCTTCGGATCCTCCCGGAATGACTCCTGCGCGACCGGCAGAAGTTCGCACACCGTATCGAGCCGGATCTTCAGCACGCGCTCGGCCGCCTCGGTGACGAGCAGGGCGGCGTGCAAACCGTCGATCCGCTTTCCGGGCACCTTGGGTGGAGTCACTCCGAACCTCCCTGCATGCTCGAGACGATTTTCGTGACCCCCGACTTCAGGTCACGAAACACCGGAAGCACATCACGGTTGGCATCGATCACCGTGAACGACTGCTGATCCGCAAGTTGATCGAAGATGCCCAGCAATCGTTTCTGGTACCGCACGAAGGACCGGTAGGTATCGGTTTCCTCCTGGCAGTCCAGGCCGGATTCCCAGTAATCGAACCCGCCCTTGGCCAGCACGCGCGGGGCGAGCCTGGCGACATCGATTTTGAGGTAGTAGACCGCATGCGGCTGGGGGGCAAAGGCGTACACCCGGCGGACCCATTCCGGGTCACCGCCCCGAGCAATGGAACGCGCCATGGCCGAGTAGATGTACCGGTCAGTCAGGACGACGAACCCCGCCCGCAGCGCGGGGAGAATCTGGTTCTCCAGCCGGTCTGCGAAATCCGTCGCGTAAAAGAGATCCATCGTCTGCCGGCCGAGGGTGTGTCCCTGCTTGGCTTTGCGCAGCCCTTCACCGACGAGACGCGACCGGGTCAGTGCGGTATGCGCCACGCCGTAACCGCGGGCTTCGAGCCATTCCCGGAGCAGCGCCATCTGCGTCGATCGCCCCGCCCCGTCGGTGCCCTCGACCACGATCAATCGTCCGGGATAGCGGGAGATATCGACCGGTCCCGCACCGGTGGGGCGCAGCTCGGGATCAAGCGTCGCGCCGCTGCCGCGGTACCCCAGTTCGTCGAATGCCACCATGGTTTCGGTCAATTCCTGCGACACGGTCTCGCTCCTCATGCCGATCGGTCGACCGCGCGGTCCGGCGCGGCTGGCGATCGCGGCCATCTGCACACGCAAACCATGCTAAGACTGTAGGCGGGCCACAAGAATGAAGATCATGTTCACGTTGCGCTAATTCGCCGGGGCCAGCACGTCACCCGCGCGAAGTGCGCGCATCGTCGTGCGTTCGGGGTCAAAGTCGTCCGGCAGGTGAATCAGGTGGATCTTTCGCCGCAGATCTTCCGGCAGGTCTTCCAGTTCTTCCCGAAGCGTGTGCGCCGGTCCCCGGTTGCATTCGTGCACGATCAGATCGGCCCCGCCGAGCCAGTCGATGTGACCGGATTCAAACGGCGTATCGCCCGACCAGCCGATGGTAATGCCCCCGTGTTCGAGCCGCAGCCCGACGGTCGGAATCGGATGCCGGGTGAAACGGCAGCGGATCGTGACGCCGGCAATCTCCGAAGGGGTGTCCGGATCGAGATGGCGCAGGTCGAAATAATCGTCCAGCGTGCTCCGGCGGCCGTCGGCCATGGGGGAGTCCATCGCCGGCGCGAGCCGGGACCAGACCCGGTCGGCGACCGGCTTCGTGCAGTGCAGCCGCGGCAAGGGTAAATCCGGCCGGTTCGCGCGGGTCATTCTCCGGAGAAAGCCGAACGACTCGAGGCCGTTGCAGTGATCACCGTGCAGATGCGTGATGATGATGTCGTGGATGTCATGGGCATCGACCGACCAGCCGGCGCGTTCGGTGGCTTCCGCGATGACCCGGTGGATGGGGTCCGGGCAGTCGAGCAGCGCCAGGCCGGCACCGGTCCGGATCAGGGCGCTGGTGCCGAAGTTTTTGCGGGTGAATGCGTCACCCACACCGAGAATGAGAAGTTCCATGCGAAATGCCGCTCCGGAGCGAGATCAGATAACCAGAGGATCTGCAAGGATATCGGATGATTGGCGGCCCGTTTCCAATCGATGGGTACATTCGCGCCATTCGTCCGTGCATTGACATTCTTCCGAAGCTTTGACATGGTACACGGGCTCCGGCTCCGGAATCGGGCCGCGCGCCACGTGTCATCTGTCATGGGCAATGGACCACCAGCGAAAAGTGAGACGATCGTGAGGCAGAAAACTGATGGGGCAGGTCGCACGCGCAGGCTGGCCGTTGCGGGCCTCATGCTCGTGCTGTGGCCGTCCGCCGCGTTCGGACAGGCCGACCAGACCACACTTCGGCAGCTCGAGCAGCAACTCCGCGAGATTGACACCCAACTGCGCCTGAGCATCCCCGCCGAACAACCCATTGCCGAACGCATGCAACTGGACGTGGGCGGGTCGATCCGTTTCGGATTCTTCGCCATCGACGATCGCGGCGGGAGCACGCGAATCCTTCGGCAGACCGATGGCATTCTCTACGCCCAGCTCGACCTCGACGGCGCGCACCGTTTCTTCGGACGGCTCCGGTTCCGCTACAACGACTTCAACTCCGGCGACAGCTTCGACGGACGCGGCGATCGTTTCATTACCCCCATCGGCGATCGTTACTGGTATCAGTTCGACCTCCGCGGTCTGCACCGCGCGCAGACCGGCGAACGGCTGGATCATAATTTCACCGTTCGGGTCGGTCGGCAGTTCGTGACCTGGGGCTCCGGCCTCACGCTCAGCAACGAAATGTATGCCGCCCTCGTCGACATGGAAGCGTTCAATTTCGGCCTCGTGGGTCTCGCCGGCGTGACCCCGCGGTCCAGCACCGTGGACTTCGACGCCACCCGGCCGGACTTCGACCGCAATACGAAACGGCGCTTCTTCGGCGGGATGCTCGAGTACCGCGGGAGCCCCGGCTTCCGGCCGTACGCCTACGGTCTCGTTCAGAGGGACCGCAACAACGATGAACGAACGTTCGTGACGCCGATCGGATCGTTCCCCACCGAGTTCGAGTACGACTCGGAATACTACGGTCTGGGGGTCCGGGGCAATCTCGGGCCGCAGATGCGCTACCGCGCCGAGATGGTGCATCAGCGCGGACGCGGACTGAGTAACTCATTCGATCCGGCCACGGGCATGGCGGTCGAGCAGACCCGCGAACCGATTCGCGCCTGGGCCGGACTGCTCGGTCTGAGCTGGCTGGCGCGGGACGCGAACGACAGCCGCGTCGATTTCGAGTTCGTCGGCGGGTCCGGTGACCGCGACCGGGTTCGACCGGGTGAAACCTTCGGCGGAAACCAGCCCGGCACGACTGACCGGGCGTTCAACTCGCTCGGATACGTCAATACCGGCCTCGCCCTCGCGCCGGATATCAGCAACCTGCTCTCGCTGCGTCTGACGCTGAGCACCTCGCCGTTTCAGTCCGCCCGGCGCGATGACTGGCTCCGGGTCGGCATGAGCGGCTTCATCTTTCTCAAGGCCGACCGAGAGGCGCCGCTCAATGTGCGCA
>SKZB01000190.1 GCA_007127615.1 Phycisphaerales bacterium
ACACCGTCCCGAAATGTGGCGCGGGATGGAACGAACGAAGTTCGCGGCGTTCTCCGGGAGACCGGGCCTCCTCTCCGATGCCACCGTGATGATGGAGGGGGCCTCCCCGGCTGCGGCGCAGACGTTTCTGCGCAACATGATCCGCGTCCTGGCCGGCGGCGAGGCGGACCTCGAGTTTCAAAATGAATCGACGCCCACCGGTTATCGCGTGACTATCGATGCGGAGCGATCTCCGTGGCGCGCGATGATTCTGCCCCTGCTGTTTCAGAACGACGAGTGGCGCGGCGTCGTGCGGCACGATGAAACCGGTTCTTTCATCAGCTTTTCCGGCGATGAGAGTCCGCTCGCGCCGTGGCGCGTCGATGCCGAGAGCGACCTCTCCACCGATCCGGTCCTGCGCAGCATGCGAAGCTGGTTCCCTTCCGATCCGGAGTTCGTCTGGTCGGTGAATCCGGCGCGGCTGACCGAGCCGTTCCGGGGTCTGCTGCAGATGTCCTCGCGCCGCGCCGGTTTCCGCTGGCGTGAACCGGTGGCCACCGCACCGCCTCTGGCCGGCGCGGCGAAGCGCACGGAGACCGGCCTGGAAGGAACCATGGTCCTTCCGGGGCCGACGATGGCGAGCTGGATCGACATGCTTCTCGACGCGGCAGTACAACGGCGGCTTCAACGACCGGAGACCGATCCATGACGGATGTTCACGATCCCGCCCGATCCGGGAACGGTCTTTCCTGGCGCGTTTCGTCGGACCGTTCGGTGGCGCTCGAGCGGCCGGTTCTGATGGGGATTCTCAACGTCACGCCGGACAGTTTTTCCGACGGCGGTCAGCATTTCGATTCGGATCGTGCGTTCGCTTCGGCGCTCGCGATGCGCGAAGCCGGGGCGAGTTTGATCGACATCGGCGGTGAATCGACCCGGCCCGGCGCCGCGCGCGTCGATGCGGATGAGCAGATTCGACGGGTGCTGCCGGTGATCGAGCGCCTGCGCGACGTGCCGGACGTGGTTCTTTCGATCGATACGACGCGCCGCGTCGTGGCGGAACGTGCGGTCGATGCCGGCGCGCGGATTATCAACGATGTCTCGGCCGGTGAAGAGGACGAAAGTATTCTGCGGCTCGCCGCGGAGCGCGAGTGCGGCGTCATCCTCATGCACCGACTGCGCCCGCCGGAAAGGGACCGATACAGCGATCAGTACGAGCTTGATGAGCCGGCCTACAACGATGTCGTCGAGCGCGTGCGGACGTACCTTCTCGGGCGTGCCGAGTGCGCGCAGGCATGCGGCGTGGCGCGGGAGTCGATCGTGATCGATCCCGGGCTGGGCTTCGGGAAGACCGTTTCCCAGAATTACGCGCTGATCGATCGGATGGACGAGCTGACGCGGACCGGCTACCCGGTGCTCTGTGCCGCCAGTCGAAAGAGTTTCCTCGGAAAGGTGACCGGGGTCGAAACCCCCTCGGATCGGGTCAGCGGATCCGTGGCGGTGAGCGTGATGAGCTACGAGCGGGGCGTGCGCTTGTTCCGCGTGCATGATATCCAGCCGCACCGGGAGGCCCTCGCGGTGGCCGAAGCGGCCGGTCAATCCCGCACGAATGGGAATTGCCGGGACGGTTGAGCAATCCAAAGTTCCGGCTACTATGATGGTGTGACCACGATGTGGGGTGACGTGACGCATTTTTTCTGCGAACCAAGCCCCGAACACTACCCTGAGGAGCGACTCAATGGCCAGTCAGACCGTGCTTGAATTGACCGACAGCAACTTCGAGAGCGAAGTCATCCAATCCGATGTGCCCGTCCTGGTGGACTTCTGGGCCGAGTGGTGTCAGCCGTGCAAGATGCTGGCTCCGACGATCGATGAACTGGCAGCCGAATACGACGGCAAGGTCAAGGTCGGCAAGGTGGATACCGATGCGAACCGCGAAGTCTCGGTGCAGTTCGGTATCAGCGCGATTCCCACCGTCATTCTCTTCAAGGACGGCGAGATCCAGAAGAAGTTTGTGGGGCTGACGCCGAAAGAACAGTTCAAGGAATCGATCGACGGCCTGGTGTGATCGATCGAAATCCACTCGGGACCTGACGGATTCGTTTTCTCTCGGCCCGCGCGATCCTCCGCGCGGGCCGTTCTTTCCGCTTCGCCCGGTCGCTATCATGCGCCATATGAATCGAAGCTTCGCTGTCCACACGTTTCAGTTTGCATGGCTGACCACCCTCTTCGCGTCGTTGATGACGTTCGGCGCGGCGTGGGCGGCCGAGGATCCGGCCCGGACGCCGATCGTGACCACGGATCTGCTGCGCCTGCGCACGGTCGGCGATCTCACGGTCGATGCCGAGGGCCGGCGCGCCGTGGTGGCGGTGCGCTCAATCGATCGGGAGCGCGGCGAGGAGGATGAACCGGAAAAATGGGCCGCCCGCTCGCACCTCTACCTGCTGGAACTGGACGATGAGAACGCCGATCCGCGCCGACTCACGCACGGACGGCGGAACGATCAATCCCCCCGCCTCTCCCCGGACGGGAAACAGCTTCTGTTCGTTCGCCCCGATGAGAACCCCGACGAAAGCAGCGGCCAGCTCTGGCTGATGCCCCTGGACGGCGGCGAGGCGCGGAAGTTGACGACACAAAGGCACGGCGCGCGCGATCCGCAGTGGTCGCGCGACGGCACGCGCATCCTGTTCACCGCGCCGGTCGGGATCGATGATCTCGATGGCGCGCCGGGCTGGCCTCACGAACGATCGACCCCGGACGGACGCGAGTTCGATCCGGCCGAGAAGCACGATCCCCACCCGGACGGGACGCGCGAGGAAGTTCGCGCGTGGCTCGAGAAGAACGCGGCGGATTTCGATCCCAACGTCATCACGCGCCTCACCTTTCAGGATGAGCAGCGGCTGCGGCGGGAGATGCGGTTCACCCACATCTTCACGCTTGATCTCCGCGAGGATGAGACGGCAACCCCCGAGCGCATCACCGATGGCTTTTTCGATCACTTTGACGCCCGCTTTCTGCCCGACGGTCAGCGCGTGGTCTGCGCCGCGAAACGGACGGACGAGGCGCATCCCGATCGGGTGCGCGAAAGCGATCTCTGGCTGATCGATCCACGCGAAGAGGACCGGATGCGCCGCATGCTGACCCTGCCCGGCTGGCGGCTCGGGGCGCCGCGCCCGAGCCATGATGGTTCGGTCGTCGCCTTTCTTGCCCAGCGGCAGGATGAGCCCGCCTTTCGGCAGAACATCCTCGGCCTGGTGCCGGTCAACGGCCCGGAAGACGACGAGCCGGTCTGGCTGACCGAAGAAGAAACCTTCCGCGCGTCGATTCGCTCGGTCGAATGGAAGCCGCGGCGGACCGATCTGCTGTTCACCGCGCCGGTGCGCGGCGGCTTCCCGCTCTTTTCGATCAGCCCCGGTGTGCTCCGGCCCGTGGCGTTGATCCAGGACCACGATGATCTTCCCCTCGGTGTCCACCACTTTGCGGTTGGCGGAGAGCGCACGGTGTACGCCCGGACCACCCCCGCCGCGCCGGTGCAGGTGCGCGTTCGTGATGAGAACGGCGATCGGCTGCTCTTCGATCTGAACGAGTGGGTTTCCGAGCGCGAGCTGTCCCTGCCGCAACCCGGCGAGCTCGAACGGCCGGACGGTACGAAGATCGAATACTGGTTCATGGAGCCCACGCGGCGCGCGGAAGATGAAACCTATCCGGTCGTCCTGCAGATTCACGGCGGCCCGAGCGCCATGTGGGGACCGGGCGAACTTTCGATGTGGCACGAGTTTCAGTTGCTCGCCAGTTGGGGGTACGGCGTGGTGTACGCCAATCCGCGCGGTTCCGGCGGCTACGGCTACCGCTTTCAACGCGCGAACTTTCAGAATTGGGGGCAAGGTCCGGCCGGCGATGTGCTGGCCGCGCTCGATGAAGTAATCGAGAAAAATGCATGGGCCGACCCCGATCGACTCGTGATGACCGGCGGCAGTTACGGGGGCTACCTCACCGCGTGGATTGTGGCCCACGATCACCGCTTCCGGGCCGCGGTGGCGCAGCGCGGTGTGTATCATCTGCCCACGTTCTTCGGCGAGGGTAACGCGTGGCGGCTGCTCGGCTGGGCGATGGGCGGCTCACCCTTTGATCCCGAGATCCGCGAGATCATGGAACGGGAGAGCCCGTTCAACGTTGCCGATCGGATCGAGACCCCGCTCCTGATCAAGCACGGCGACGAAGATCTTCGCACCGGCGTGAGCCAGTCCGAAATGCTTTACCGCGCGCTCAAAGAACTCGAAAAGCCGGTTGAGTTCGTCCGCTACCCCGGGGCCGGACACGACATGTCCCGTGGCGGTGATCCGAAACAGCGGATGGACCGGTTGAACCGGATCATCGAGTTCTTCGAGCGGCATATCGACAATCCCCGCGCCGCGCCGGTTCGGCCGGAATCGTAAGCCGCGCACGCCCGGCCGGAGCGAGGCGACGGCGCCGCACCGAGCCGAACGGTCCCTATCCCGGATCCAACTCTTCTTTCTGAACCAGGTCATCCGGCGGTTCATACTCGAATGACCGGTTCTCCGCCCCCTTGTTCACGCTCTTGACGTCGATGATCGTGGCGTTTTCGACGTACGTCCAGCTCGATTCCGGGTCATGGTTTCTGATTTTTGATTCAAAGCGCCGGATCAACCCGGAATCACGATCCAGCACGTAGGCAAAGGTAACAGTCGGCTTGTCAAAGTCTGCTTTCCATTCCGGCAACCAAACATCTTCGGCTTCGTGCATGGTACCGCTCACGCGACGATGGCCATCTTCATCTTTTGTATCCTGAAGAATTCTCATTTCGACTTGACTCGCATCATAGATCGCGTCCCACATGACCCGGAGCACGAGGTGATTGGCGGCTTCGGCAGCCGGAAGCGCGTGCGCATCGAACTGTGAAAACATCTCCTGAATCGAATCAGCGGTTCCCGATTCCCTGTACTGCGAAAATGCGTGGTTGACCTGAAACAACCGTTCGCCGTCGGAGTACACGCCGGCGACGACATGGTCGCCGCGGAATGCCTCAAGGGCCAGCTGGTTCGGGGATGCAAAGCAGAGCGACAGACCTCTAGACTCCGTACGCTGCGGCTCTCCCCCGACCGGGTGGATGATCTTGACCTCGCGAAGCTCATCGCAATAGTCATCCAGACTCAGATAGAGTTCCCGGAGTTCCTGATGAAACGTCTCAATGGTGAGATCGGTTTCCTCATCAGGCATCGTCGCTGCGGCGGATGGCAGGATCGCGGCAGCAAGAACAACCGCCACTCCGGCGGAAAGGACCGCGCAGAAGCTCCGGGCTTGACCTCTGCCGCGAATCTTTACCGGGGACCGGAAACGCACGGCTGCCTTGTTGCCTCTCATGACCATCCTTTCCGAGAATGCGCGTTCAACTTTCATCGCGATGTGATACGGGTAGGCCAGACCGGAGTTGATTCGCAATAGAAATGCCTGATCGACAAACCGGTGCAGAGATGAGAAGTGACGTTCCCGCAACCCATCCGGAAGGGACGAAGCTCTCGAGAACCCGCGGCCGGAACTGTTCGCACTCGCGCGACCTGCGCGATTCTGCGCGGGCAGAAGCCAGGCCCCAACGGAAGAAATGCCGGAACGAACCACTCGCCCCGAATATGTCCAGCTTACCGGCCGTATGCGGTGTGGCAAGGAGAATTCCGAAGGACTCGGGATCTTCGGGAAATCGTGTGGGCTGGTTGGCGTCTCGGCCCGCATTGTGGGGGGCTTCGCCGCCAGCTGCCCGATCCTGAAGACAAGTCCCCCCCCGGCTCAAGGCGCCCGGCACCGGATTGGGTTGCACCGCGCCCTGGTTGCATCTCGCACGGCCGACTCCTTTCAGTCGCTGTTCGTGGCACCCCCTCCCTCCGTAAACTCGTTGCTCCATCCCTCATTGCCTTCGTCGCTTCGTGCCTCCGTACCTTTTCTGAATCCGTGCGGGTCACCTGCGCAGATTCCTGACGCGCCAGAAATGCTTCACGTTTTCAGCGCGAAGGGCCGTGATTCGATCGGGTTCGGGTGAAC
>SKZB01000085.1 GCA_007127615.1 Phycisphaerales bacterium
GCGGTTGGACGTCCGCCGGCGAGGTGCGATCAGCGCCAAACTGCTCTGAATCCAGGGTGACAGGCCGCTCGCCCGCCCCGAGAAGCAGAAGCGCTCCGGCACCGGCCAGAGCACATCCGAAACTTACGCGTACTGTCTTGTTGAACATCATTCTTTCTCCTGGGTCAGCCGTCTCTGTCCGATGCCGAAAAGTAAATCTGGTGCATTGCCGAAGCATTTCTGCGGGCACCAGATCACAGCAAAGTCATGTCATTCCAATGATAACGAGAATAACTCCCCCCTCCGGCAGCGGCAAGCTGAATCCATCAGTTCGACTCCAATTAACCCGGTTCATCGTCCGAGAATCCGGGAACGAACCCGTGCGTTCATCGGGCGCGTTAATCTGGGAACACCGGGTCGAACATCCGTGCGCCGGGCGCACCCGACCGATGTCGGCTCCCGCGGAAGGGTCACCCGGTTCGGCGCGGGCCGAGAACGCTCAGAATCTGTTCCGTCACCTCCGAACGCGGGGCGGGGAGCGCCCCCCGGCCGCACCAGCGAAGTTCATCGTACTCCGCGGGATTGGCTTCGAACCGCCCCGGACGAACGGACACCTCGTACACCAGTTCCCAACTGCGCACGACCGGATCGTAAACCACCGCGAGAGCCACCGGCGGACGCCCCATGCGCAGCGCGGTCTCTTCCCGAAGTTCGCGTTCGATGACCGCCTCGGGCGGCTCATTCGGTTCGATCACGCCGCCCGGCGCGAACTCCCAGCACCGCGGATAAGCCGCCACCGAATCGCTTCGCAGACCCATCAGGATGCCCCGCTCGCCGATCACCACGCCCTTGACCCCCAACGGCCGGACCCCAAGGTCAAACGTCTCATTCTGAACCGCGTAAAAACGATACGCGCAGTCCGCCACGTGCAGTGACGCCCCGCCGTGTCCGTTTCGGTGCACACCCAGCACATGAAGCAGGCGCCCGTCGAAAAACGCGGGATTCGCCGCGCACAGCGCTTCCCACCGCTGCTGCACCTGATCGAGCACGGGCCCCGTGGCCTGGGGCGGCACGAAAACGTCATCCTGTTGGATCAGCGTCGGCGGGCGACGAAGATGGATGACTCTTGATTCCACTTTCGGACGATCCTCCACCTCGTGAACACTTCGGAAGATTCAGCCGGCTCCGGACCGATCCGGATCCGGCGCGGCGGTCAGCATGCAATCGAGGTCAATGGTCGTCCCGGCCACGCGCGGCGCTTTCTCGAAACGGTGGTGCCGGAGCAGCCGCACCAGCTCGCGCATATCCGCGTGCAGCGGCGCCTGGTGCTGGACCGCCTCGTCCGAGATCGGATGCCGAAAGCCGAGCAGCGCCGCGTGCAGCGCCTGCCGGGAGATCAGCGGCGTTTCATCGGACTCTTCGCCCGTGATCACACCGCGCGCGAGATGCTTCCCGCCGTACATGTCATCACCGACGATCGGATAACCCAGGTGAGACAGGTGCACCCGGATCTGATGCGTGCGCCCGCTCTTCAGTTCGACTTCGACCAGCGTGTAGCCGCGGTAATACTCCCGAACCCGGTAGATCGTTACCGAAGGTTTGCCGGTGACGTCCCAGCGCACGGCGTACTTTTCCTTTGCGGTCGGGTGCTTTCCGAGCGGCAGATCGATCACATCGGCCTGCGGTTCGAGCCGGCCGTGAACGACGGCAAGGTAGCGCTTCTCGGTGCGCCGCTGTTCGAACTGCCGTCCGAGCCGCCAGTGCGCGGTGTCGGATTTCGCGGCGACCATGACGCCGGTGGTGTGCCGGTCGAGTCGGTGGACGACGCCCGGCCGCGCGAACTCTTCGCCGACGGTTGACAACTCGCCGCTTGATCGGTGTTGAAAGTGGTACGCCAGGGCATTGATGAGCGTACCGGACCGGTTGCCGCGCGCGGGGTGAACGATGATGTCCGCCCGTTTGTTGATCACGATCAGATCGTCGTCTTCGTAAAGGATCTCAAGGGGAATGTCCTCCGGCGGGATCGCGGTGCTCGGCGGGGGCGGGAGCACCGCAATGACCTCGTCGCCCTTGCGCAGCCGGGTGGAGGTCTTCGGCACGCGCCCGTTGACCAGAACGGCCTCTTCCCGGATCAGCCGCTGCAACGAGGTTCGACTGAGAAAGGGAACCCGATCGACGAGGTACCGGTCCACGCGCTTGTTCAGATCCCGGTTGAGCACGAAGCGCACCGACACGGGTGTCTCGTCGTCACCATCCTGATCATGGGCCTGCGACTCGTACAGCGCAAAGAGCTTTTCCCGATCGACGCTTCCTCCGCCGGTGAGCAGTTCCGCCGTCTCATCGTCGCCGCTGGTATCGTTCGGATCGCTGGTCATGGACTCGGCGCGTTCAGCCATCGCGCAGGACGAGCTGAGACGCAGGAGCTCGGCTCACGACGGACCGGGTCACGAAGGGTCGACTCACGTCGGACCCGGGCGGCCGGCCCTCCGGCGCGCGAGAAAGCACCGAGCGGAGCGGGATCAGTCCAGGAGAAAATCACGGAGACTTTCTTCGATGGTCAGCGGCCGCGGCAATTCATCGTCGGCGGC
Source organism: Phycisphaerales bacterium (assembly GCA_007127615.1). GTDB lineage: Bacteria > Planctomycetota > Phycisphaerae > Phycisphaerales > SM1A02 > SKZB01. Next base: position 2,568 of record SKZB01000085.1, read on the forward strand.
GCGAAGATCCCGCCGCGCTTCGATCTCCTGCCGGGTCGGAAAGTCATCCAGATCCGGCAACTCGCCGACGGTCTCGGCGCGCTGATGCGCCTGGCGGGCGAGGGCGGGAAACCGGTCCTCGGCCCGTTCCGCAGCGCGCTCGTAGAATCCACGGGCCCCGTCGATCTCCCCGCGCGCTTCGGCGACCGCGGCGAGACCGTTGAGCGCCGTGACGGCGTGGAGCGCCATCGCGTCCGAGCCGTCGTCGCGATCCAGAACCGCACGGAACGCGCGGTCCGCCTGGTTCAGATAATGATCCCGATCTTCTTCCGTGATGCGCTCATCCGCGTCGTCGTCCTCATCCGGCAGTCTGAACTCGGCGTCGAACGGCCGGCCGGTTCGGACGGCCTGCAGGTAGAGCCGTCCCGCCTCAAGCCGGGAAAGGGTGCCAAGCTTGCCGATGCTTCCGTAGCGATCGGCGACATCTTCATACGAGGCGGGCAACCCGGAAAACCGCGATTCGTTGAACGCGGTCCACGCCTCCCGCTCTGAAGCCGCCCGACGCTCGCCGAGTTGAATCCACGCGAGATACGCCACGAGGATGATCAGACCGGCGAGCAGCCACGACGGCCCCTTGGTCTTCAGCCATTCGAGAAAGTCCTCGTTGACCTTGCTCTCGGTCTGTTCCGTCCGGTGAACGCCGCTCAGCCGTTCGCGGTCACTGTCGTTGCCACGATCCATAAACGTCTCCTTGACGGGTTGCCGCCGAAGTCCCAATACTAGACCCTCGCCGGCGGCCTCGCAACACGGTCGCCGGTGGCGCCGAGCGTTCCGCGCGGGGGGCGAACCGAGGAGCGTCGCCACCGAAAACGGGCCGATTGTTCCGGTCTTTCGTCGCTCCGCGCGGGACGTGGACCCGGCAGCGATGTCGCTCCGAGAAAGGTGCACTTTCCGGCCGATCCGGCCGATCCGGCATGCTCGGGTCGTCCTTCGGGTGCGCCCGCAAAAGTCGGCCGGTGAACGATCCAGAAAAGGCCCCGTCGAGCCCATCGCGTTCAGGGTGCCGAGGGGGACGGCGTGGCGAGGCCGGTCGCGAGTTCCCGCACAAACGACTCCGCGGCGCCGGTCGGGTCATCCGCCTCCCCCATGCGGCGCACCAGCGCCGAACCGACGATCGCGGCATCGGCGTGCTGCGTCACTGCGCGAACGTGCGCGGGACTGGAAACGCCGAATCCCACCGCAATCGGCAGATCGGTCATCGAGCGAAGGCGTTCAACCGGCCCCGCGATCTCCGGCGCCCGATCGCTTTCCCCCGTGATGCCGGCCCGCGCCAGCAGGTACACGAAGCCGCGACACCGCGCGACCAGCTTTTCGATGCGCGCATCCGAACTCGCCGGCGCGATCAACAGACTCAGCGCCAGATCGGCGTCCTCCACCGCCGCGTAAAGATCATCCGCGTCGTCCGGGTCCATATCCGGCACGATAAGCCCGTCAAAGCCGGCCTCGGCCGCGCGCTGAACGAACCTGTCCGTACCGATCCGCCAGACGATCGATTCGCTGACCATCGCAACCAGCCCGAGCGACAGCGACTCACGGAGGGAAGAGACGCAATCGAACAGTCCGCTCGGCGTCGCGCCGCGCTGAAGCGCTTCGTGCATGCTCGCCGCAATGACCGGGCCGTCGGCAATCGGATCGGAGAAGGGAAAACCGATCTCCACGATCGACGCGCCGGCGCGTTCGAGCGCGGGCAGAACTTCGCCGGTCGTCTCAAGCGAAGGATAGCCGCCGGTCACGAACGGCATCAGCGCCGTTTTCTGCTCGCGGCGAAGTTGGCGGAAGAGATCATCGATTCTGGACATGACGGTCCTTCTGGCTCGCCGGCAATTGCACCCGGCCGGGTGAAACGTCTACTTCGTGCCCTTGGGCCCACCGTCCCGAAGGTATTTTCGTTCGATCGCACGGTTCAGATCGACCTCCGCAACGTTGGCGAGCGTGGCGAGCCACGCGAGAACATCGGCGAACTCTTCCTCGAGGTTCGCCTGATCACCATCGCCGCGTTCGCGCCGGGCGAGCGCTTCGGCCAGCTCGCCGAACTCTTCGGCGAACCAGAGAAAGGTGCCGGGGATACCGCGGGCGGCGTCGGTCGCGTGGTACCGCTCGCGAATCAGCCGCTGAAAATCTCTGATCGTCATCGAATCGGACATGTGACCGGGAGCATACTCGACTTCGGCCCGCGGTTCATGGCGGGTCCGCCTGCGACTCACTCGCCCCCCTCCGCATGTACGTCTGCCCGTCGAGTTCAATCCGCAGCTTGCCGTCGACCCAGGCGATGAGAATGTCACGTTTCCCGGGTCCGTCGATCCCGGCGCCGTCCGGCCTCTGGAACCTGAGCCCGCGCAGGTGCAGGGTGGAGGGGTCTCGATTGAGTGAGAAGATCCGGGCGATTTCTTCGTTCGGCTCCCCGGGCTCATGTGTAATCGACCACTCACCGGTGAGGCGGACGGCTCCATCCGGCCACCAGTCATGAGAGATCTCCTGATGAGAAATCCCGGCCGGGGCGCCTTCTCCGAAACCGGCCACAAGAACGTCGAAGGTATCTTCGGCAAAGGTCCACTCAATCGTAACGTGCGATTGCCGCGAAACCCGGCGCGAAAATGTACCCGCCGTGAGATACCGGTGAAGTTCATCGAGACTGTGCAGCGGCGCGCCGCCGACCACCGGGGTTCGCGCGTACACATCGCGTCCCATTTCAAGCTGCTGGATCCGCGGTTGGGTTCCGTCCCCGACCAGGTCGAACGCAATCTCTTCATCGACGCTCCGGCCGGACCAGTCCGCATCCTCACCGGCGCGCAGTGCGGCGCGAAGTTCCTCGCGCGTGATTGAGCGAACGCGGTCCAGTACCACCTGGCCGTTGTGCACATCCCACCGGCCGTGGAGCAGATCCCCCTCGCGGCGCAGCGCCCGGGGCAGGTCCAGCGCGTCATGGTCGAGCTCACGCCGTTCGTAAATGAACTCGCCCGTCCGGCCGAGCGAAAGGACGACCTGGGCGCGGGCGTGATCCTGGTGCGCCAGTTCGGGAGGGAAGACGAACACGCCGCCCAGCAACGCGCGTCGTGCCCCCTCATCTTCGGACATCGCCGGACGCTCTTCGGCGCCGTGGGGATCATCTCCACAGCCGGCCGGCGAAAGCACGAGGAGCCCGAGTGCGACGAGCCCGAGACGAACCAGCCATCGCGCCCACCGCATCGAATTCATCCTTTGGAAGCTCCTCCAGGAACTCATGAAACCAACCCGGACTGAGCGTCCGCCTGAAGCCGGCGTTCATCCCCGTGCCCGCCATCCGAAGAACAACGAAGCGATGACGCGTTCGGGGGCACCGGGAGGCCGAAACGAAACGCGGGTCAACACTGTCTGAAACGTCCGCGGCGGGACTCGAACCTGCAACCTTCGGCTTCGGAGGCCGACGCTCTATCCA
>SKZB01000247.1 GCA_007127615.1 Phycisphaerales bacterium
CAAAAGAGGGGGTTCACCACGAAGAACACGAAGGACACGAAGATGGGATGGAGGGTTGGAAGGGTGAAGCGACGAAGCGACGAAGGGGTGGAGGGGGGTGTCAATTCACGAATCCCCAACGCTCGGCTTACTGAAGAACTTCGAAGTGCCGAAGCTGAAGGATGGCAACAAGCGTTCGTCCTCCAAAACCCTTCGTGCTCTTCGTGATCTTCGTGGTGAGATCAAGGTCCGCGACCTCCGAGAACAGACCGACGGAAAGAGCCTGGCCACGAAGATTGCGAAGAAAACTACTCCCCGCGGCCGAGCGTGTCCCCAAAGGCCTTCAGGTGAGGGACCGAAACGGTGTCCGGCGACAATCGTCCGCCGACCGCGAGTCCACCCGGCAACGGCCGGTAGAGTTCAATGGAAATCTGCTGAAAGGGCATGTCGGCAGCCGCTTCGTTCCGGTTCGGGGTCAGTGTGGCGATCACCATGATCGGTTTCATCTCATCGGTGATGTGTTCCAGCGGAATGTAATTTTCCGGCGGCACCGTCGGCATCAGCGCGCTCTTCGCACCGCGATGTATCGGATGCTTGTACCACCGCATGACGGCGGCCTTGTCTTCAAACCAGGCAAAGATCGACAGCTTCCCCGACTGGAACTGCGCCACTTCCACGCCGAGGCAACCGGGCGTTCCGCTCAGACCCTGAATCAGCATGCTGAAGTCAAACTCATCGCGATGAGCGGGCGCCTGCGCGGCACTTTCATCGGTTTGGAGTGCACCGGCGAAAGTTGTCCAACTCGTTGCCACAGATCCTGCCACCAGTACCGCACCGATCGCCAATCCTGTCGATAACCGTTTCATGTGCTGCTCCTTTGTAGATTGCTGCGTGCGGATCGAAGTCTGTCTCCCGGCGACCACCGGGTGATCCCAAGGACTCACTTCAGGCGGAAGATGCCATGGTTCGGGGACATGTACTGAAGAGAATCCGGATAATGTGAAGCCGCCCCGGCGGACCAGCCGGGGCGGCGGTCATGTGCTGAACAGTGAACCAGGTTGATTCAGTAACATTCACCCCATGCGGTGAGCATCATCAGCAGGTCAAAGACGTTGACGGTGCCGTCGCCGTTGAGATCCGCCGGGCAGGCATCGCAGGGCCCCCAGCTTTCGAGCAGGAGAAGAAGGTCCACCTCATTGACGACATCGTCGTGGTTCAGATCGGTGATGCAGTCGGGAACCAGTTCGCCGAACTCGATCAGACTCGCCGGATCGATGTTGGAGGTCCAGCTCGGATGATTGTGAATCGCCGGATCGAGATTGCTGCTGTTTCGCATCATCGCAAAGACGCCTGCACACTCAATACCGTGGAACAACGAGTCTTCATCAAGCTGCCAACCACCGGCTGCGTTGCGCGTGAAGACATTGAGGTGTCCATCGTCGCAGATGTGCAGATTGCCGGCATCATCAAAGTCAAGACCGGTTGGATCGGAGATCGCGGGATGATTGAATGAATCAATCTGAGCAGTGCCGTTGCCGCGCCACATCACGCCAAACAGATCGTCGTTGCCGCTGGTGATGAACCACGCCCGGCCGGTGGTCGGGTCGATGGCCATGTCGATCAAGTCGCCGTGCATCATCGAGGGCAGGTCGTAGATCACCGGCGGCGCGAGATCGAGCGGGAAAAACATCATCTTGTGATCAAGCATCGTCGCGACCGCGATGGTCGATCGGTGCGGGATCGGGCCCTCCGGCACGGAGTCGATCTTGGAGAAATTCAGCGACATTTCCTCCGTCGGTACCGCATCATGCGGCAGGGTCGTGGAAGCGACGAGATCAAACTCGGGCGTCAGGCGATGCAGCTCGTTGTTGCGGGTAATGACGTAGGTATCGCCGTTGTCGACCACCTTGACAAAGCTCGGCTCCGCAGGCAGCGCGATAGGCGTGTGTTCGTTGTTGAGCAGATTGACCTGGTAGAGTTGCGGCTTTCGGTCGCCGGCAAGAATGATGAAATCCTGCGACATCGGGTGGAAGTTGACACCGAAGATCGGACCCGCCGGTGTGGGAACGGCCTGGATCGTTGGACCGCCTCCGCCGAGGGGCTTGGGCACGACGATGCCGAAACTGCCGCTTGAGGGCGAGAAGCTGTAACCGGTTTTGGGTCGGATCGCGCGATGTGAATCCATCATGCGGATCGTCGTTTGCAACTGGTTATAGCTCAGCGCAGACATAAAGCGAAGCTGCATGCCCTGCGGATTATTGTTGTCGAGCACCCAGACGGGAATGTCATCGACCTGCCAGACGCGGTTGACGAAGGTGGATTGGCTATCGATGGAATCGTTCCCATCGGCGGGGTCGCGCACCCAGATTTCACTGGTTTCACCGAATCGGTAGCAGCGGACGACGGTCACGGCATGGCCGCCGCTCCGCTGCACAATCGGGATGTTGCCCGGCGCGGTGCCGACGATATCGTACCGCCCAAAGTGCATGGTGCCGATGTTGCCGCTGATGAGACTCTTGGCGATGCTGCTGAAATTGACGGTGAAGTTCGGCGCGGTGAGATGACTGTCCCAGATCAGGTTGTCATCTGATTCGAGCCATGTCGCGAGTCCGGCATCGGCGTTGGCCGGCGAAGTGCCGCCGCCGTTGGGAACCGGCGGAACCGCGTTGGGATCGCCGGCGACGAACGATGTTCCCATCATGGTGCCCATCATGCTGATCATGAACGTGCCGTAGCCGTGATTCTGCTGAAGCTGCCAATTCTGCGGCCCCGGCAGCACGTCAGGAAAGCCGTGATTGGCGGCGTAGCCCAGCAGGTTCATCGTCGCGGCCGGTACACAGTGCATCGCGCCGTTACCGTCCAGACCGAACCGCTGCTGGTCGAGATCGGGCATGTTGATGATGTGGTAGCTGAAGTGAGAATCGTTGTTGTAGAACGCGGTCATGACATCGGCACGAGCATCGCTGCCGGGGAGTCCCACGGTTCCGGCGATGGCCGTGGCGACACACACCGCCGTGGAGCCGGCAGAACTGAACTTTGAACGCTTGCGTAACATGGATTCCTCTTTCGTGAGTCATGGTGTCGGGCGACCCTTTGCCGGGCCCCGATTCATTTGACGGGTGTCCTCGCACCCCATCGGTGTGAAGTCAGGCCGCGCCGATCGCCGTCGGACTTCACCCTCACCGGCGGAAGATCATGCTGAGCGGTGACACGAGTGGGGCAGAATGATTGCGGGTTTCTCGAAGTCCCCGGCCACGCCCGCTCGGATTCGCCGGCCGCCCGGTCTCCCCGCTCGCGGCCAGACGTTGAAGAGACTTCAGAAGAAAAGAAGCCGCCCGGCGAAACCCGTCCGGGCGGCTTCATGGGCTGAACCGTCGATCAAGGTGATTCAGAAGCACTCACCCCAGGCGTCGAGCATCAGCAGCAGGTCAAAGACGTTGACGGTGCCGTCGCCGTTGAGGTCCGCCGGACAGCCGTCGCAGGCTCCCCAACCTTCGAGCAGGAGCAGGAGATCGAAGACGTTGACGTGACCGTCCAGGTTGAGGTCGCCCGGGCAGTCGGGCGACGCCACGATGATCGCGCTGGAGCCATCGGTAAAAAAGACGCGGAGAGCGATTTGGCGATCATTGTTGAACGCGGGAAGCCGACCGGTATGCAGCCCGGAGCCGCGGTAGAGATAGACGAATTCGACCTGGCGCGTATCGCCGTCTTCGAGCGTCATCCACTGTCCGTCACGAATGATGAGATGGGTGTTGCCATCGGGATCGGCGCGCCAGAGGCCGTTGCTGTTGCTGCCGTCAATGCCGGGGCCCTGAACGCTCGAGTTGAAGTAGATGCGCCCCTCGTCGTCGATCCCCTTGATGTTTCCGACGAGGGCGATCGTCACGCCGTCCCGGTAGCCCGGAGCGGGGTCGCCACTCTGCATCACGATGGTCGAACTGCCGAAGGGCGTGTTCCGCAGCAGGGCCCTGCCGGAACTGCTGTCGGGCAGATTGAGGGTGGCGGTGAAGGCGACCGTACCGTCATAGGAAGCGACCGGGTTAAACGGCCAGATCTGCTTGTAGCTGCCGATCGGCGCGGCCATGCCTTCGTAGGCAACGGTTTCCATGGTGTTATCCGTCCGCCGCCAGATACCGCTCGCGGTCCCGTTGTTGGTTTCGACCGAATGGTAGAAGCACATGCCCTCGGCGGAGAGATTCATGCTATAGACGCCGAGATTCTCGTGGACAAGGGCAAACGGGAGGAACTCCGGTGAAAAATTGCCACCGAGCATGGTGTGTGAGAGCGCCCCGGGCCATCCGGTCCAGCGCGAAGTGGTCGCACCCTGATTGGTGAAGAGTTGTGAGTCGAATCCGAGGCGGCCGGTGGGGGCGATCTGAACCAGGGGCAGGAGTGCGGGGCTGAGGGGATTCGGTGAATTCGCGCCCCAGGTCCAGCCAAAGCCGGCGGGCGGCGCGGGGGAACCCTCGCGCTTGATCAGGTTGAGACCACCGAACCAGTGCATGTAGATGGATGTGTTGTTGTCCGGCGTGACGCCGGGTCCGCTGAGCCGTGCCCCGAAGGCCATCAGGTCTCCGTCGTTGAAGCCGGGCGTTTCGCTGAAGCGATGGAAGTTGATGCCGCCCCCGATCCCCGGCGCGGCATCGCCGGGGATGGCGACCTTGCTCAGTTCCCCGTTGATGTATCGGAACAGCCCGTTGGCGTTCGAGTCGGGCAGACCGGCAAGAGGAACGGAGATGGCGACGTTGCCCGTGTTGTTGATCTCCGGCGCCAGGATCTCCGGGCTGAACGCGCCGAACACGACGCCCGGGGCCGCGCCGGGGACCTGGACGCCGCTGAGCATGATGACCTCCAGTCCGCCGGAAGCATGGGGCGAAGTCATCCACATTCCGACGTGACCGACGTCTCCGGTGCGCATCGCGGAGAAGGCGACCTGCCCCTGACCGTTGATGCGAGGATTACCGAAGCCGGTAAAGATGCCGCCGACGTCCGGAACCGTGTCGCCGGTCTTGACGATGGTGCGATAGCGATAGTCCTCAGCGAGGGCGCTGGCGGACCATGTCAGCGACAGTCCGCAGGCGACGAGCAGTGGGTACGGTGTTGTGGAGAGTTTCATGGTTCATCGAGTCCTTTTCCCTGCGGTGTTCAGAACGGGCCCGCGCGGCGGCCGGGTGGGTCTTGGGGGGAGGCGCGTGGAGGGGGGCGGCGCGTGGACGCCGGATGCCCCTTCTCCGGACAGGCGAAAAATCGCCGGAGCCGGTGACATGATCCAACAAAAGAATCTGTGTCTTCTGGAAGTCGTGTGGGCTGAAAAGGGCAGTTGCGCCTTCACGGGAGGCTTCGCCGCCAGCCCTGGTATCGGTGCCGAAAACGATTTCGTGATCCGCCAAACCGGCATTCGTCCCGGTTACTGGTCCCGGCACTGGTCGCGCCACGACGGGTGCGCATCGACATCTGCAAGCTTCGCGAGCGCATCGCAGATAAACGTCTTCCCGCGCGTGGTCTGGGGATGTTCCGGCCCGGCGGCGTTGAGCAGGATCTCGTAACTCTCGATGTAGAAAGGCAGCGCTTCTTCAATCTGATCGCCCCGTTCCATCAGGATCCCGCAGGTGCGCAGCAGTGGCGCAAGCCGAATGTTGCCTTCCGGGACCGCTTCACGCAATTGCTGGAGCAGGACCGCGTAAAGCTCCCGTGCCTCCTCAAGACGATCGGTGTTCAGATAGACGTTCGCGAGCACGTGCCTGACGTTGATCGTGTCGGGATGCTCATCCCCCAGCACCCGGCGGCGCCCCTCGATCGCTTCGACAAGCAGCGGTTCGCACTCCTCATACTTGTTCTGGCTCATGAGCGTCATCGCCAGGTTCGCCGTGGCCCTCAATGTCGCGGGGTGATCGGGCCCGTTGAGCCGCAGGTGGGACTCGCGGACGGCGCGAAAGGCGACCTCGGCCTCTTCAAAGCGGCGCATCTCGCGCAGGAGACTCGCCAGATTGTTCCGCACCACGAGTATGTAGGGGTGATCCTCCCCCAGAACGGG
>SKZB01000112.1 GCA_007127615.1 Phycisphaerales bacterium
CTCCAGCACGCGCGCCAGGACGGCCACCGCGCGTTTGATCAGCGGCGACAGTTCGCGTCGCGGCAACTGTTCGACCGGGCGACCGACCGCTGCATCGATCCTGCGCATGGCCACCGGCAGCGCATCGAAGACCAGGCGCCGGAACAGCTTGGAAGCGCAGCGCAGATCTGTTTCAATCGCATCGAGTTGATTGGCACCGGGTTGATCGGGCAGTTCGGCAATGGCGGCGGCCGCGCGCCAGCGAAAGTAATGCCAGGCGGCGAGACGGGCCACCTCTTCTGCCGCCGGTACCGGACCCGCCCCTCGAACCTCGCGCAGCAGGTCGCTGACCCGCGGCCGAAAGAACGGTATCTCGGGAAACTGACTCACCGCGGCCGGCGCGAGTATGACCGCATCCGCCTCATCAAGCCGAAAGGTGGCCAGTTCAACGGCTTTGAGTTCCAGTCGCCGCAGTCGATCGGCCCGACGTCGATTCAGAACGCGGTGCAGCGCCGATGCGGTTCGTCCGAACCGGCGGGTCAGTTGCGTCATGCTGATTCCGCGCTGCCACGCTCGATCCAGCAGCCGCGCATCCCGTGTCGTCAGCGGCCCGGTGTCGTTGAAGATCGGCGTTTTTCCGACCGCGACGCAATCCGCATCGTACCGAATCAAAAGCAGACGCATCGTTTCGGTCGAGCGCTGAAACTGCCGGGCAAGATGGTGTGCGACACGATGGCGTGACCAGCCGCGTTCGCGCCGCAGCGCTCCGGCGGCGCTGATCGCCCTGCGCTCATCATCGGCTGTGATCTGACTGTAACGAGCGGCCTTTTCAATCATCCCGGCATGACGATCACGAAACGCCTGCAGCGCATCTTCAAAGCACGCCAGGCCGATCTCCCCCGCTTCCCCACCGTCCGCGCTGACGTAGTGGAAGATCAACCCCTGTTTTCGGTACCGCTGCACGGTGCGCAGAGAAACGTTGAGTTGCGCGCTGACATCCTCAACACTGAGCGCACGACAGCCGCGCTCCGCTTCGTTGAGCGGCGCGGTCTCACTGAGGCGCAAGATGAATGCCGCAAGATCGGCGAGCAGCGCTGCGCCGCTGTCGACGGCGTCTTCATTCTGTTCCGGCCGATAGCCCGTGATCCGGTAGATCACGAACTCGTGCGGATACATGCGCTCGGGATCAATGTCACGGGCCAATGCTTCGGCGGCGTCGATCAATCGATGGCGCGCCGAAACCGGCGCGTAGCGAAGTTGTCGCAGGAGGTCTTCGAGGGTCTGAAGTTGGAACCGCGATCGCCGGGGCATGCCGAGAGCGTACCGCGCCGGGTGCCGGCGCGGCCCCTGGCTCGACCCCGCTACGGCGCGATTCGCACCGGGCGACGCGCCTCGATCAGCCCGTGTTTCTTCGCCTCGTCGTAAAACCGCTCGAGGCCGGCGATCGCCCGGTCATCCAGTTCATAACGCAGTTTCTGCTTGAGGTAATCTGCCGCGAGATCCGCCGGCCAGTCGCGCGGCACGGCGCGATGGTGCACCATCCGGTCAATGCGCTCGACATTGTGGCGTCGTTGGCGATCGAGCAGCGAGGCGGCGAGCGTCAGCCGTTCGCGGTCAATCGTCGCCCGGACCATCCAGACAGCGAAGACGAACGGCAGGCCGGTCCACTCTTGCCACGCGGCGCCGAGGTCCAACTGGTGCGCATACCGGACCGCCGGGGGTGAATCGGTGACGACCTTGTCGCCGATCAGCAGCATCGCATCGGGCCAGTCGAGCGGCTTGTGATCGGCGGTATGCTCCCGGGCGTTGTAATCGTGCACCGCCGGATCGATGCCGAACCGTTCGCGCAGCAGAATGCGCAGGAGCGCGACCGATGTATGACTGTCCGTGTCGCAGTACACGTCGGTGATCGCCGCCAGCGGCACGGTCGAATACAACCGCACGGTCAACGTCGGCCCGTCGCAACCGAGCATCCCCACCGGCAGGATGAGAAGATCTTCTGAGCTGCGCTGATAGTCAATCGAGGAACAGAGCGCGATATCCACTTCGCCGGCCAGAAGCTGATCGACCAGAAGACTCGGCACCGAGTGCTTGATCGCCAGTGCGTCGAGATCTTCCAGACCGTCAATCAGCGGCAGGGTGTTGACGAAACTGACCACACCGAGTCGGATCGGTGCGGCCGCGACGGTCGCAGCGGTGGGCGCATCGGTGGTCATGCGCCCATCATATGACCCCCACCCCGAAGACGGACGGTGCCTGGTTCTTTTATCCCCGCGACGCGCCGTCCCGCGTCGGGCGGCGGGGCGTGGGGTTCGGGAAGTGGCATGATCCAGGTGGGTCGGCCGAAGCGGTCCCTCGTTGAGTTGTACTCACCTCCCGAACCCCTCACCCCGCCGATGTGCTCGGCGCGGGGCGTTCGGACACCGACTTCTTCGGGCCGATGGGATGTTCTGACGCATTTTTCCGAGTTGTATTTCTTCGGGTGGTGGTGGGGATGCGGGCCGCGATTTATCGGACGAATCTCCGGCGAATTGGAAAGCAGGAATCGAGCCCGCAGCCCGACCCGGCCGGGTCGGGACTGGCCTGGTGCCGTGATGCCCGAGGTCTTGATCGGCTGGTCCCGTGAACTCCGCCGCTCTAGAGATCCGCGTAATCACCTTCGTCCTGTTGACGGGCGCGATACTGTCGGTGGGCGAAGGCGACCGCCGCCACCATGAGCCCGAGCGCGCCGGCGACGATACCGAGCAGCCCCCACGGCACCCGCCCTTCGCGCATGCCCTGCACGAACGCATCGGTACCGACCACGAGGACCACGGTGCCCGGCAACATGCACAGCCATGACCAGAAGACGAAGGTGGCCAGGCGGACCTGCGTGAGACCGAAGGCGTAATTGACCAGATTGCCGGGCAGAATCGGCACGAGCCGGGAGATCGCGACGATCACCGCGCCGTGCCGACTCGTGAGATGATCGAGCTTGCGGTAGCGGCGTTTCTGTTTCATCCGCTGAACGAACGGGCCGGAGGCGACGTACCGCGCGATCAGAAAACAGGCCGTCGCGCCGAGCGTGGAACCGACGCTGGCGAGAACCAGCCCCAGCACCGATCCGAACAAGCCCCCCGCCGCGATCTTGAGCGCGGCCTGCGGCACGATCGCGACCGCCGCCACGATGTAAATCAGCAGAAAAATCCCGATCCCGAGGACCCCCTGGCCGTCCAGCCATTCGCGCATCTCCTCGATTTCCCCGACGAGCCGGGCCGGCTGTACGATCACGATAATCAGCGCAACGATGCTGATGACCGCCAGTGGCCGCCAGAGACTGCGCAAGATGACGAGCGGGCGCGGCGCGACATCCGTCCCCCCGTGCGGCGCAAGCGGCGGCTTCGATGGCTCATCATTGATATATCCGGTGTCAGGCCGTGACATCTTTGTAACAGGGTACGCCCGTCGGCCTGGTCCGTCGAAAGATCCGCCACGTTCCCGAACGTCGTCAAGCCGGTCTGAACGATGGGCAGGCGCGCATCCCCTATACTCCGCGTCATGCGAGCCATCACCATCAGCCAGCAGGGAAGTCCCGTCGCACCGAACGTTTCTGTCGCCAACGACTGGAAAGATCCCACGCCGCAGCCGGGTGAAGTTCTCGTGCGCACCGAAGCGAGCGCGCTGAATCACCTGGATCTCTGGGTCGGCCGCGGCCTGCCGGGCGTCGATCTCACGTATCCCCGCATCGGCGGGTCGGATGGTTGCGGCATCGTCGAAGCGGTCGGCGAGGGCGTGGATGACGCCTGGATCGGGCGGCGCGTGGTGCTCAATGCCGCCTGTCCCGTTCCGGAGCCATCGCACCCCGAAATCGCGCCGGCCCGGCCGGACATTCGAATGATCGGTGAACACACCAACGGCACCATGGCCGCCCAATTCACCGCCCCGGCGGCCAACGTGCTGGATGTCGGCGAGACCGATCCGGTGCACGCGGCCGCTTTCGCGCTGACCCATCTGACGGCGTGGCGGATGATGAAAAGCCGCGCGAGCGTTCAGCCCGGGCAGTGGGTGCTCATCACCGGCATCGGGGGCGGAGTTGCCCTCGCCGCCCTCAACATCGCCCGGCATCTCGGGTGCAGAACGATCGTGACCAGTCGCCATCAGTCCAAGCTCGACCGCGCGAAGAAACTCGGCGCCGACCATGCCGTGCTCGACTCCGGCGAGGACTGGTCGCGCCAGGTGCGCGGGATCACCGGCAAGCGCGGCGTGGATATCTGCGTGGACTCCGTCGGAAAGGCCATTCACAGCTCGTGCATCAAGGCGCTCGTCCGCGGCGGGGTGTTCGTCACGTGCGGCGTGACCAGCGGTTTCGACCCGAAAACGGACCTCGCCCGCATCTTCTGGAACCAGCTTTCCGTGCTCGGATCGACCATGGGCGATATGAATGAGTTCCGCGAGATCACCGCCCTGCTCATCTCCGGCGCGATCGAGCCGGTGATCGATACCGTCTACACCCCCGACCAGGCGATGCCGGCGTACGAGCGGCTCGAGGCGGGAGCGCAGTTCGGCAAGCTGGTGATCAACTGGTCGTGAGTCGGGCGCGGGCGGGGCCGCACACCCCCCGGCTTCCCGGCCGATCGGCGAAGGACGCGCGCACGAGCCGACTGATGGCCCCGCGGCTGAACCGAGAACGGCTTGACAATTGCGAAGGGATCGGTATCCTGATCGATTCGCCCGCCACTCCCGGCGGGCTTGTGTCATCACATTTTGACTTCTATCAATCATCGCTCCCGGAAGAGATCCGCCGGGCAGCCAGTCGAGCAGCAGGTGGGACCATGCCGCGTCAAACGACCTTCGCCAAAAACGGCGATATCACCAGAAAATGGCACATTGTCGATGCCCGGGGCAAGATCCTCGGCCGTCTTGCCACCGAGGTCGCCACGATCCTCATGGGCAAGCATCGCCCGGAGTACACGCCCCACGTCGATTGCGGCGACTTCGTCATCGTGACCAACGCCCGGGACGTCAAACTGACCGGTAACAAGCTCGAAGAGAAGACGTTCCAGAAGTACAGCCAGTATCCCGGCGGGCTCAAGATCAAGACCTACGGCACGGTGCTGGAAAAGCATCCCGAGCGTCTGATCGAAAAGGCCGTCACCCGCATGCTGCCCAAGAATCGCCTCGGCCGCCAGATGGCCTCCAAGCTGAAGGTCTACGCCGGGCAGGAGCATCCGCACTCTTCGCAGCGTCCCGAACCGCTCGAAGTCTGATCCTTGATTCGTTTTCGACGCCGCCTCGCACCGGGCGAAGTGATGCGTCAGTTTCACATACGTTCCTGAAAGGGACCCTCTCCCGAGGGATCTACGAACGCCATGACCGAAGAACCGAACACCACCACGCCCGAAACGCCCGCGCCGGAAACCCCCGCCGCGGCCCCCGCCCCGAAACCAGCCGGCCTCGGCTCATCCACCCCGCCCGACGGGCACTGGTGGTGGGGCACCGGCCGTCGAAAGGCCGCCGTGGCCCGCGTTCGGGTCAAGCCCGGCAAGGGCGACATGTTCGTCAACAAAAAGCCGTTGGCTGAGTTCTTCAAGGAAGAGCGCGACCGCAACGACATCAAGAACGTCCTCGAAAAGACGAACACCGTCGGCAAAGTTGATTTCCACGTCAACGTCCGCGGCGGCGGCTTCACCGGTCAGGCCGGTGCGGTCCTGCTCGGCCTCGCTCGCGCCTTGCGCCGGTACGACAACTCGCTCGAACCGATTCTGCGCGACAACGACTTCCTCACGCGTGACCCGCGGAAGGTCGAACGCAAGAAGTACGGTCAGCCCGGTGCACGCAAGCGCTTCCAGTTCTCGAAGCGTTAATCGCAGCGGAACGCCCGCCATTCGCCAACCCAACGGCCGATCCTGCGTGGATCGGTCGTTTTTTTGTGGGTTTTTCCGGAAATCGTGTGGGTGAGGAGTGACTCCGGTACCCCCCCGGGCCCATGGCCGTTCGGGCGCGTGACCAGCGTGA
>SKZB01000478.1 GCA_007127615.1 Phycisphaerales bacterium
AGATCGGCTGCGCGGTGAAATCGTGCCGAAACATCATGCTCAACAGGTACGCCAGGGCGACCAGCGGGGTGGTGAAACAGACGACGGTGCTGGCGAAGACCTTGTTGTAGAAGTAGTTACACCAGGTTGCGGCGACGAAACCGATGATCACGGCGCTGATTCCGAAGACGAGCACGGGCGTGTGCATCGGGTCGCGAACCGTCTGGATGACGCCGTGCATCTCGACCAGCAGGAAGACGAGCGCCATGTAGATGGCCGCCAGCATCATCGCCGCGGCGGCGCCGAGAAACTTGCCGATCACGCAAATCGGTCGGGTCCCCGGCTTGGAGACGACCGTCAGCGCGGTTCGATTCTCAATCTCTCGGTTCAGCACGCTGGTGGCGATGAAGGACGCCAGCAGGGCCGAAGCGAGAAAAACCGTCGCCAGGCCCATGTCAATCAACATCTTCTGATCATCGTCCATCGTGAAGGCCGCGATCGGATTGCACAGGATCAGGGCGATGGTGGCGACCACCAGCACGACGAGCATGATCGGCTGCCGGATGGACTCAAAGAACGTGTTGCGGATAATGGCAAGCGTCTGTTCAAGCATGCAGGGGTCTCAGGCGGGCCGCTGGAGAAGGGGCTTCGGACGAGAAGCAAGCGGGTAGCGTACCCGATGAGGGAGAATTTCTGCCGATTCATCGAACCTGAATTGGAGCATCATACGTATCGAAGCTCGTTCGCGTTCGACTGAAACTCTCAGCCGGCGCGGATTTGTGCCTCCGGCACGGGTGAAAGGTGGAAGGGCAACCCTCTCACTCCCCGCGGGAGTCTCAACATGTCCCCTGAAGTTCGCTGGACCGCCCAGGTCGCGATACGATACGCCGCTTTCGAATCTCCGATGCCCGCGGGCATCGGATTCACGCCTCGGTATGACGAACAGGAACACGGAACCTCACCATGAGGATTGACCATTTCGCTTATCAGCGCGGAACCCAGGCCGCTGGTTTCGGCCTGTTGTTGCAGGCGGCATTCGGCCTGACACTGCTGCTCTTCGGTCTCCTGGCCGGGGATACCACGTTCACCTTTGCCTCGGTCTACGTCCTGCTCGGGCTGCTGGTCTGGCTTTCGCTGGTCATCATTTTTCAGCAGCACAAGTTGGAAAGACTCGAAGCGCTGGAGGAAGATGAGCTTGCCGCGGCCCGGGAGGGCACCAGTTCGATCTTCGACGCCTCGGACGAGCAGCGCGTCGCCGCCCGGCGCCTCGGCCTCATGCACAAATGGATGATGCCGATCGTCAGTCTCGCCATCGCAGCGGGCTTGATCATCGGTTCGGTGGCGATGATTTTCCGAATGGGCCGGATCGACGCCGCGGATCTGGAGCAAATCAAGCCGTTGGCGCTCACCGGCCAGGTGGGGTGGGGGATCGCCGTCTGCCTGGCCTTCGCGTTGGTCTCGTTCATCTTCTCGCGTTTCATCGCCGGCATGGCCAAACAGGAAGCGTGGCAGAATCTGCGGGGCGGGGCGGGGTACATGGTCGGCAACGCCCTGGTCCTTCTCGCCATTGCGGTTGGATTGGGCTTCCGAATCTTCGGCAACGACAACGTCATGGTCATCATCGGGTGGATCATCCCCGGCTACATGCTGATCATTGCCGTCGAGATCGTTCTGAACTTCGTTCTGAACCTCTATCGCCCGCGCATCCCGGGTGAAGTGCCCCGGCCGGCGTACGACTCCAAACTGCTCAGTCTGCTCGCCGCGCCGGATTCGATCGTCCGTTCGCTCAACGAGGCGGTCAACTATCAGTTCGGCTTTGATATCAGCAGTTCCTGGGGGTACCAGCTACTGCTCCGCAGCATCGGCTGGCTCGTGCTGCTCGGGGTGATGGTCATCGTTCTGCTGAATACGATGGTCGTGGTCGAACCGCATCAGCAGGCGATTCGCCTGCGCCACGGAGAGATCGTGGGCGAAGTGCACGGGTCGGGGATCATGTGGAAGTGGCCCTGGCCGCGGGACACGGCCGCGATTTATGACGTCGAACGCGTCCGGGAGCTGGAACTCACCGGCCGGAGACCACGTCCGGATGATCTGCACCAGTGGTCGCGGGGCGTGAATCTCTGGTCCCACCGACACGAGGAGCTCTTTCGCCCCTTCCTCGTCGGGGCCATGCGGATTGACGAGGAGCTGGACGACTTCGACGAGTTCGAAGGCCTCGGCCCTGAGCCCGCCGATGCGGAGGAATTTGCTGATCTGATCGGCGGGACGGGCGGCACGGATTCCCCGATGGCGGGCGCAACGGCAGCGGCCGCGAACCTCGAAGAAGTCACGCGCGTCTATTCGCTGCTCGATGCGGAAATCATCATGCAGTACCGGATTCGATCGGACGCGGACGGCCGGGGACTGCTCGATTACCTGAGTTTCGCGCCGGACGTGCCGCCCGTTTCGCTGCGCCGCACCCAGCGCTCGACGCGCCAGGACATCATGCGGCATCTGGCCCTGCGGGAAATCTCAAACCATCTGGCGGACCTCTCGCTGGACGAAGCGCTCTCGAGGAATCGGCGTGATCTGGCGCGAACGCTTCGAGAAAAGGTGCAGCGGGCGTTCGATGAGATCAATGCCGGGGTGGAAGTGCTGGCCATCAACATGCCCATGATGCGGCCTTCGGGCGATGTGGGGGCGGAGTTCCACGAACTGGCCTTTCGGCGGCAGTCGCGCCTGGAACACGTCGCGCGGGCCGAGCGCAGCGTCGTCACACAACTGGCCACGCTCGTGGGGGATCCCGAAACCGGACGGCGCGTGATGCAGGAACTGGACGAATATGACCAACTGCGCGACGAGCTGGGCTCCCAGCATGAAGATGTGGTTGAAAAGCGTCAGGCGATCGAAAACCTGCTGCTCGAAAGCAGCGGCCTGGCCGGTACGTCGATTCGATTGTCGGAAGCGAATCGCTGGAATGAGTTAATGACGCAGCGCGCCCAGGCCGAACGGGTGCGCAGTCTGTTCGGCGCGTATTCCGCGTCACCCCGGTTGTACGAGCAGCGTGAGATCATGCGCGTGTACTCCGAATCGCTTCGCGGCGTGCGCAAGTACCTCGTGGGCATTGATCCGGAACGCGCGGAAATCGATCTGGAACTCAAGGAACTCAGTCCGCTTGTTGACTTCAGTCTCGCCGTTGGCGAGGGAGACGGGAACGAATGAATAAGTCACTGGTCATCGGAATTGGAATCTTTCTTCTGGTACTGTTCGTCCTGTTCAGTACGACGTACTCGGTGTCGTTCCACGAGGTGGCGATCAAAAAGACCTTCGGCCAGAGCACGGAAGACAGCGTTGTCCGCGAAGCGGGTCTTCGGTTCAAGCTGCCGATCTTCGCCGATCAGATCACCAAGTACGACACGCGCCTGCAGTTGCTGGAATCGCCCTTCGAGACGATTCCCACGGCGGACGGGCAACAACTGGTGGTCGACGCCTATCTGCTGTGGCAGGTTGATGCGGATGCGGATGGCCCGCTGCGTTTTGACAAGTCCTACCAGTCGCTGGAAGGGGCGGCGTTGGCGATCCGGGATCGTTTCATCACGGCTCTCAACGCCGGACTGAGCCAGTACCGATTCGACGAGTTGATCGGCGCTGAAGGACGTCTGGAGGAAGCCGAGCAGGCCATCCTGAATGAACTCCGGCCGTTGCGTGATGAAGGGATCGTCGCCCGCACGGTCGGCATCAGCCGCATGCAACTGCCCTCCGCGGTCACCACCGCCGTGCTCGGTCGCATGAATGCAACGCGCGAGACGCTGGCCGACGCGGAGCGGTTCAAGGGCCAGGCCGAAGCGGAACGGATCGAATCCGAAGGCCGCACCATGGCCGAGCGTATCATCACCTTTGCCAACCAGCGGGCGGAAGAGATTCGCGCGACCGGCAACCGGGAGGCGGAAATCTTCATTCGCGAGATGGCCCAGCACGAAGATCTGGCGGTGTTCCTTGTCTATCTCGATGCGCTTGAAGCATCGCTTTCTGATCGCACCACGCTGATTCTTGAAGGTCACCGCGAGCCGTGGAATCTGATGCGACTCAGCACGCCCACCAATTCCCGTGGCATCCCGGGTGCCGGCGAGGAAGTTGAACTCGTCGAAACCGTCACCAACGGGCAGCATGACAACGGCAGCGCCTCACCCGATGGCGAAGTCGATTCCGAGAAGAACGATCTTGACTCTGAATCATCGGACGACGAGTCCGATGCGGAGAAAGGGCAGTAACGCATGGCTGATCCCATGGATCCAAACCATCCCGAAGACCGACCGGACGATGAGTCCGCCGCGCACGCCAACGAGGAGGTGCCGGTCGAAGAACAGCCGATGGAAGTCGAGGCGCCCCGACGTGCGGCGTCGGCGCAGTTTGAAGTCGATGGGACCGTCGGATCGCAGGCCGAACTGCGCCTGGCGATGGATCCGGCGAACCAGTCGCTCGCCGATGCGTTGCGGCTCAGTTTCCGCGTTCTTCAGTTCGTGATCGTCATCCTGATCGGTTTGTTCATTCTGACCGGATTTCAGACCGTCGAGGAAGGACAGAGCGGCGTCCTCACGCGGTGGGGCAAAATCATCCCGGTGCAGGGGCAGGAAGCGTTGCCGCCCGGACTGCACTTCAGCCGATGGCCCTATCCGATTGGCGATTTTGTCATCGTCGATGTGGACAGCCGCACGGTTCGTTTCGACCGTGATCCGACGATCGGCGAACCGTTCTGGCCCCGCTTCTCCGGCACGATCGAGCAGGCCACACAGAACGCGAGTGTTGAGA
This sequence comes from Phycisphaerales bacterium, assembly GCA_007127615.1. Classification (GTDB taxonomy): domain Bacteria; phylum Planctomycetota; class Phycisphaerae; order Phycisphaerales; family SM1A02; genus SKZB01. Next base: position 4,768 of record SKZB01000478.1, read on the forward strand.
GTCCGCTCCGGCCGAACGAGCACGGTTTCGTCCTGACGGCCGAAGGCGATATTGCCCATCTGCAGTTGAACGCCCGGTATCAGATCAGCAGCCCGGTGGAGTTTCTCAGCCAGGTGCGTGAGTCGGATGCTGACCGAATCGTCCAGCTCGCGCTGCAACGCGCGGTGATCCATGAGGTCACACCGCTGACGATTGAGCAGTTCATCAATCTCTCCGAAGATATCCGCGAACGTCTTCAACTCAACGCGCAGCGCACACTGAATGAAATTGAAAGCGGCATTCAGCTTGCGTCGGTCAACGTGCCCAATGCGTCCGTTCCGCTTGCCGTCCGTCGCTCCTTCACCGAACTGCAGAGTCAGCGCACGGAGGCAAAGCGTCGGATCGACCAGGCGCACCGGGACGCCGGTGAGCGCCTGGTGCGCGCAGCCGGAGAACACTATCCCCACCTGGTGCGGAGCATCAACCGGTATGAAGACGCCATGCGGGCCGGTGATCAGGAGCGCGCCGATGAGCTCCTGGCCGCGATCCACGAAGAGTTTGATTCCCGCTCGTACTCGGGCCGTGTCGCGGAAACACTGGAGAATGCCCGTGCCTACCGCTCGCAGGTCGAATCAACGCTCGGCAACGAGGCGCGACGATTCCGCGGTTTGCTCGCCACCTTCGAGGATCATCCCGAAGTCGTTGTTCGCCGGCTGTGGTACGAAACGTACGCTCGAGTGCTGAGTGGACACGACACGGAGGTTTTTTACGTGCCGCCTCAGGTCGGCAAGATCCGGATCGACCTGGCCGGACTGCACGAGATTCAGGAGCGTCGCCAGCGGCGCGATGTTGAACGGCGGCGGGAACGCTCCCAGCGCGACTTCTACGACCGCGTCGGAGCGCCCATCATCGGCGTTCGCGAACTCGACCACGAAGGGCCCGGGCGTCAACTTCGTCGTGATGGCGACGGCTTGAGTCCGATCGGCCGCGGCACGCGTTGAGCGGGGGCGCGAAGCATCCTCCCGGAGAGGTATTGAATGGTTCAGGCACAACGTGACAAACAGATCGTCAATGCCGTCGGCTTGACGAAGGTCTTCAAGGACTTCTGGATGCGGACCAAGGCCCGCGCCGTCGATC
>SKZB01000022.1 GCA_007127615.1 Phycisphaerales bacterium
ACCCAGATCACCAGCGATCCGTCGGACGACGTCATGCCCGCCTTTGATCCGTCGGGACAGAAGCTCGCGTTCGCCTCCAATCGCAGCGGAACGTGGGACATCTACATCACGTCGATCAACGGCGGACCGCCCGCCAAAATCACCACCGAAAGTGATCAGTGCATTCATCCGACCTGGTCACCCGACGGCCGCATGCTGGCCTACTGCAAGTTCGGCAGCCAGTCCGGCCGGTGGGAAATCTGGGTCACCGAAGTGGATAATCCCGGAACGCGACACTTCCTCGAGTACGGCATGTTCCCGCGCTGGTCGCCCGACGTTTCGAACAACAAGATTCTCTTCCAGCGACCGCGGCAGCGCGGCAGCCGACTGCACAGCATCTGGACGATTGACTACGTCAACGGCGAAGCGATGCATCCGACGGAAATCGTTTCCGCGGGGAACGCCGCGGTCATCAATCCCTCCTGGTCGCCCGACGGGAAGCGGATTGTCTTCGTCACGGTGCTCGATCCCGACCGGGCGGATGAGACCCGCCCCGAGCAGTCGGATCTCTGGGTCGTGAATCTCGACGGCAGCAGCCGCATCAAGCTGACCGACGGCCAGTTCGCCAACTACCAGCCGTTCTGGTCCACCGACGGTCGCATCTTCTTTATCTCCAGCCGGTCCGGCACGGACAATGTCTGGGCGCTGCACACCGATCGCATCCTCGAACTGATCGATCCCAGTGGCGGCGAGTACGCGACGGTCGATCCCGATCGTGAGCGGAACTGAGTACGGCACGCGTCTCGGGCCGGGCTGATCGAAAGGTTCGCCCCGGCCATTTGAAAATGAGCGGAGCTCACTCGCAAAGGCAGGACGCCATGACAAGTACACATGCCATGCGCATGGTCCGTGGTTCATCTCCCGGCAGGGGATCGATCCGTTTCGGCCGGCTCGCGCCGCTGCTGGCGCTCTTCGTCCTCGCGGCGGGCGGGTGCGGCGGACCGAAACTGGTTGAACCACGATCACTGCACAGTCCCTACGACCAGACTCAGCTCTGGGCGGTCGCGCCGTTCGCCAACGAATCCGGCTCGCTGCACGTGGATCCGTACGAGATCGCCGACGCCATGGCGGCGGAAGTGCAACACACCGAAGGCCTGCTCGTCCTTCCCGTGAACCGCGTGATCGCCGCCATGCGAGAGCTGGATCTGCTGGCGATCGCCACGCCCGGCGAAGCGATGCAGGTGATGAACCTGATCGGCGCGGACGGGTTGATCGTCGGCACGGTGACGGCTTACGACCCCTACCGGCCGATGACGCTCGGCGTCGCGGTTGAACTCCACCGACAGGAACGGGAGATCACATCCCGCCGATTTGATACCCGCGATCTGACCCGCTCACCCTCGGGGCGCGTCTCACCCGGCGCTTTGGATCGATCCAATCCCGTCGCCCAGGCGGCGGGCGTCTTCGAAGCGGCGAATCACCGGACGCTTTCGCGGCTCGAGGAATACGCCTCGGGCCGGTCGGTCCCCGACGGTGCGTTCGGAAGGGACATCTACCAGGTGCGCATGGATCTGTACGCCCAGTTTGTTTCGTACCAGTTGTTACAGGACCTGCTCGAACGCGAACACCTGCGTCTTGTGTCAATAGTTCCGGAAAGTCAGGCCCGCTGAGGACCGATGTGGTTCTTGGCAAGGCCGAGAACCACTTATGTCCGACTCACCATGTCATCGCGCACCACGCCTCACCTCCGCAACCCGCGTTGCGGCCCGGCGATCCTGCGCACGGTTGACACTGGCTTCCCCGACCGCCCGCCCGGGCCCTGAGAGAGTTTGAGATTCACGCCATGAGCAAGAACCAACCGGACTACCTGCCCGTTGTGAACGCCTTCCTGGAGCATCTGCTCGACGAACGGCATTTCAGCCCCTACACCGCGCGATGCTATGGCGTTGACCTGCGGCAGTATGTCGACTTTCTGTCCGATGAACACGGCATCGAGATCGATCGCACCCATGAACAACAGGCCTACCGGCGGCAGTGCGACAAGGCCCGACCGGAAGGCAGCGGTTCGGCCGACGTGGTCGGAACCGTCGGCAGTGCCAAGTCGATTACCGACGCGATGTTGAGCGCGAACGTCGATTCGATTCGTGCTTTTCTCGGCCACCTCGACGGATTTCAGTACTCCGCCGCCACGATGGCGCGGAAGATCGCGACGCTGCGCTCCTTCTACCGCTGGCTGGACAAGCAGTCACTGGTGCCGGCGAATCCGATGCTGCTCATCCGCACGCCCCGGCAGAACAAGCGTCTGCCCAAGGCGATCACCGTGGAGCAGGTCGAAAAGCTGCTCTCGGCTCCGGATGACAAGGCGCTGCTCGGCGCCCGTGACCGGGCGATCCTCGAAACGCTCTATTCCACCGGCATCCGCGTCAGCGAACTCGTCGGCATGAACCGCGGCGACATCGATGAGACCGGTCAGGCGCTGATCGTGCGCGGCAAGGGCAAGAAGGAACGCATCGTGCCGCTCGGCTCGCACGCCCTCGCCGCGATCGCGCACTACCTCATCAAGCTCGACCAGTACCAGCGCGAGCAGGGACAACCGATCACCGCGGACGATCCGATCTTCATCAACAAGCACGGCGGACGTCTTTCCACGCGGTCCGTCCGGCGAAAGGTCAGCAAGTATCTCGCGGAGGCCGGCCTCGATCCTTCGATCAGCCCGCACACCCTGCGGCACAGCTTTGCGACGCATCTGCTGGATAACGGCGCCGATCTGCGCAGCGTGCAGGAACTGCTCGGCCACCAGTCGCTGTCCACGACGCAGGTCTACACCCATCTGACCACGCAGCGAATGCGGGAGGCCTACGATCAAGCTCATCCGCGGGCCGAAGCGTCCTGACGGTGGGGAGGAAGATTTGGCGTGCTCGGCCGAATTCGGTCGATAACGCGGGAAATGGCCGCGGGGCAGCTCGGTGGGAGTGCCCCGTGGTTTCTTTAAACGGCTCTTCAGGAAATCGTGTGGGTCACGAGTGACGGTTGCGCATCGGTCGGCGGCGCCGCCCGATGCTTCACCCGCGGCGACACTCCGTCGCTCCGTCCCTTCGTCGCTTCGTCGCTTCGTGCCTTCTCTGAATCCGTGCGGATCACTTGCGCAGATTCCTGAAGCGCCCCTTAAACTAACGCTTCGCTTATGTCACGACGCGGCGCCGCCGGGCCCGATGCGTCATTGACCTGCGGCGCCGGTCCAATCCGTCCCCTGCTACCGCTCGGCGCGCTCCTCGCGCCGGGCCGCGTTGGTCCACAGCCGCTTCCCTTCCCGCAGCCTTGCCGCCGGATAGAGCGTGCCCCGCCACCGAATGCCGCCGCGGACCATGCCCAGCACGATCGCCCTGAGAAAGAGAAGCAGCAGGATCGAATCCCCCAGCGGAAACACCGCCGCCGTCCACATGCGACGACCCATCCACCGGTTGAGCGCCATCCCCGCGAGTGCCGTCACCACGATCGTGCCCAGGCCGATCGGCTGAATCCAGCGCGGTCCGGCCAGCGCCACCCACGGCGCCAGCCAGATGGCCGTCGCGGCGAAAAATACGATCACCGCCAACCCGGCGCGGCAGTTGACGCCGACGTACGACTTCTCGAACCCGCGCGCAACCCCCGACAACCGGCGGTACCAGTGCAGCCCCAGCAAGCCGCGTCCATTGACGATGGCGCTCGGCGCGCCGGACCGTTTGAGCATCACGCCGAGCGCCATGTCATCGACCATCTCCAATCGCAACCATTCAAGACCATCGGAGCGCTCAAGCGCCTCCCGCCGGGCGAGGTTGAAGGCGCCGACGCCCGCCCCGACCGGCGAGTTCGGGTCAGACACGCCCCAGAGCCGCGCCACCGGCGTGAAGATGCGACCGAAGGACGACAGGACGCTGTCCACCAGCGGCGTCGCCGGCCACAACTCCGGCAGGATGGTCAGGTGATCCAGCCGCTCGTCGAGCGCGAAGGAGAGCGCGCGTCGAAGCGTGCCGGGCCTGGCGTGGACATCGGCATCGGTGAAGAGGATCCACTCGCCCGTCGCCCGATCCAGACCGCACTGCATCGCGTGGACTTTACCCAGCCATCCCTCCGGAAGGTGATCCAGATGGACCGGCACGATGCGCTCATCCTCCGCCGCCAGCTCGTCGATGACCGTCCCGGTTGCGTCATCGGATCGATCATTGATCAGAACGACCTCGAGATCGGGATACGCATCCAGCAGACGCGAGCGTACGGCCGGGGCGAGATCCTCCTGCTCGTTCCGGGCCGGGATGATCATGCTGATGCGAGGCCAGCGCTTCGGTTCGGGCGGACCTGCGGCCGACAGAACCGGAACCGTGCGAAGCGTCCGCAGGATGGAAACCGCCATGACCATCCAGAACGCACAGCCGGCGAAGAGAAGTGCTGCCGTGAGTGCTTCCATGACTCAGCGCTTCGGCCAGCGGCGAACCGGCGATTCATCGTCGGCCGCCATCAGGTCGTCCGCGTTGCCCCGATCGAGTTTTTCCAGCGCGCCGTTGGCGATAAGTCCGATCACACCGAGCACAATGAACATGACCACCAGGCCGGCGATCAGCACGGCCGGTCCGGGGCCGTCCTTGATGAATCCCTGCAGATCATCGTGACCGCTTGCGGCCGCGGTCGCGGCAAACACCACCGCCACGGCGGTGCGCGGCAGCATACCGACCATCGTGCCGATCGCGTAGGGCACTATCGCAACCTTGGTGCTCGCCATGACGAGGTTGGTCAGGGAGAAGGGTGAGTTCGGCGGCAAACGCAGCAGAATGACGATACCGAGCGTTCGCCACCACCCCTTGCCGATCAGCGCATTGCGCACCACGAGCGCGCGGCGGTTGGAGCGGATCATCTCGTCAACCCGGTCCCGGGAGACGAAACTGGCGATGAAATAGCCCAGCAGCGAGGCGCCGGTGAATCCGATGAGCGCGGCGGGCAGGCCCACCGCCGCCCCGAAGACCCATCCTCCGATGATCGCCTGGGCAAAGGTGGGCAGAAGTCCGAACCCCCCGCTGAGCATAAAGATGCCGATGTAGATCAGCAGGCCGAACTCGCCCTGATCGTGCAGAAACTCCGAGACCGCGCCGACGTAGACGAGCAGCGTGATGCCGACGACCGCCGGCGTGGCGGTCCAGGCGAGGGCCAGCATCCCGGTCGGCCCGAGGCGTTTCCAGAGCGCGCGTTTCGGTTCGGGGACAGTGGATGAAACGGGATCGGGCATGATTGAAGGGTATCAGCTTCGCGGCATCGGAGATCTTCCGATAACGGGCGGGTGGCGCCAATTGCAGGGACGGGTTCGACTTGAGATACGTCAAACACCCGGCGAGCGCTTCAGCCGACCCGGTGGCGGGCCGATGCAGGTCACACACGAGCATCACCGGCCGCCGCGGCCGGTGGCGCGAAACGGTCCTGAAGCCCATTCACGGGAGTCTGAGTTATGCGACGTACCAGCACCGCCACGTTGGCCCTGGCCGCTCTGGTCCTGCCGCTCGCCCTGGCGGGATGCTCGAGCACGCAGATGACCAGCGCGGAACCCGGAGAAGTGCGGGTGGCCCCGCAGATGAGCGAACGGGCGGCCGCGATTCTCGCGTACAACGCCATTCAGGAGCAGCCGGGCATGGTTCGCCTCGGAGCCGGCGATCGATTCGGTCAGCACGTCGTCGACCGTCATATGGTCCTTGTTCGAGCGCGGCAGGAGAGCGGCGGAGCCGCGCTCGCCACCGTGCCGGCCTCCGACGATTGATCGAGCGATCCGGCTTGCTGACGCATCCACCTTCCCATCCGGGAGGTCTACCATGATTCCATCTGCCGGCGTCATCCCGGCTTTCGCGACCGGAGCGCGCGTTCAGGCGCAGGCGTCCATC
>SKZB01000114.1 GCA_007127615.1 Phycisphaerales bacterium
CTGTAGGTCACCGCGATCGGTACGCCCCCGAGCGTATCGAGAATGACCTCGTGCACGTTGAGAAGCATGATCGGATACGCGCGGGCCTCACCGTTGATCTCGACCCCGACAACGCGATCGGTCGGCACGAGGAACTTGCCGCGTTCTTCATCGGCAATGCGCTGCACCTCGGCGGCGCTGAGAATCTCCGGTTCCTCCATCACCGGCACCATGTCGCGGTGCAGGAGCGCGGGCACGATCGTATCGCGGGAGACGGTCAGATTGCCGAGATCGAACTGGTAACTCTCGATGGTGCGTCCGTCCCCCGGCGGGCGCTGGGCGGCGCGGTAGAGCGCGGGCGCCATCGCCCAGACCACGAGCGCGACCATGACCAGTGACGAAACGAGCACGATCCATCCGCCCGCCTTGAAGGTGAAGAGCCGCTCGGGCCGTTTCGCCCCCCCGGCGGAAGGTTTCGCGTCAACGCGAGGATCGCGGGAGGTCATGGCAGCAGGTTCGCCGAATGGGTTGCGGACGTTTCGCGCAGCGCGGTCCGGGCCGTCATGGCGGATGAGCCGGCCGGCACCGCTTCGTGGGGCAGAAAGCCGCCGGTGTTGATCGGACCGCGGTCGATCATCAGCAGGATGAGCAGGGCCGGCAGGTAGAGGATGCTGGCGAAGAAGACGCGGCGGGCATTGGCGTTCGTGCGCTGCCGGTAGAAGCGAACGCTCAGGGCAACCAGCCACAGGCCGAGGACGAGCGAGCCGAAGGCGTACCACAGACCGGCCACGCCGAGCAGCGTGCCGATGAGACAGACCGGAATGAGCAGGACCGCGGTCAGCACCGTGACCTGGGCGGTGAGTTCTCCATCACGATCGCGCATCGGCAGCATGATGAACCCGCCGCGCTGGTAGTCATCGCGGTAGAGCCACGCGAGGGCGAGAAAGTGCGGCAGTTGCCAGACGAAGAGAATCAGGCCGAGAATCCACGCGCCGGGTTCGATTGCCCCGCGGGCGGCGACCCAGCCGATCATCGGCGGAATGGCGCCGCACACCGCGCCGACGAGCGTGTTCAGCGTGCTTCGCGCCTTGAGCGGAGTGTAAATCAGGACGTAGAGCAGAATCGTGAGCAGCGCCAGACCGGCCGCGGCAAAGTTGACAAAGATCGCCAGCGTCATCACGCCGAGATATCCCATCAACGTCGCGGCGATGAACGCGTGCGCCGAGCCGATGCGTCCGGCCACGAGCGGACGCGACTGGGTGCGCACCATGCGCCGATCGCGCGGCACTTCCCAGACCTGGTTGTACGCCGCCGCGGAACCCGCCGCGAGACCCGTGCCGAGGATCGTCCACAGCAGGAGGGCCCAGTCGATGCCCACCGGCATCGCGACGATGAACCCGACCGCAGTGGTCAACAGCACCAGGGCGCTGAGCCGGGCTTTGGTGAGATCGAGATACACGCCCAGCCAGCCGCGCTGCCGGCGCGAGGTGGCCAGAGCCGCGGCCTCAACCGCATCGGCCGATGACACCGTGGCGTCGAAGGCGATCGGATCGGGCGTCGGGGTCGAACGGGCCGTGGTCATGGGGTGAAGCAGAAGGGGAGCAGAGAGGAGCAACGGCGAGAGGCGGGCGGTCGGATGGAGCGGGCTAGGATACTCGATACGGAGCCGATTCGGCGGAACGCGACTTTACTTGTGTCCGGAACCTTCGCCCGGAACGTATGCCCGGATCGGGCGTCCCCCTTTCTTCGCACCTTCATCCTTCAGATTATCTTTCGAATGTGCCGAGCAGGGACTCCGCGCGGTCGACTTTGTGAAGTTATTCACATAGTATGGGTTCACGCGATCGAAATCCACTCGCCCACCCGTGATTCGGACAAAAAGTCGGGCCCGCGAGACGACCAGTCCACGAGGCCGCGCGAAAGCCAACGATTGCGGGAAGGAGTCGCCCGATGTCAACCACGATGACCCCGCGGAAACGACACACCATCGGCCGAACCCTGACGCTCGGCTTCGGCATCACCAGCGCGATGTGGGCGTTGGGCTACCTCGCCATGATGGGGCCGGGCCTGGTCATCGGCGAGATCCTCTTCGTTCTGACCCTGCTCTGTCTGATCGCCGGGGGGTTGATCGTCGGCCGCATCTCACGAAACCCGGGCGAAGCGCTGCGTACCGCCGCCGGGGTCGGCGCGCTCTCGGCCACGCTCAACCTGCTCATCATCGGCAGTCTCATCGGAGGCGGGACGACCGGGGAACGGCTCGCCTCGTTCGGCTACTGGACGCTCGGGGCGTACATCATCTCAATCACCCTGTCCGTGATCGGCGCGGCGGCGGGCTACCGGTGGCTCAACCACCCGGACCAGTTCGGCACCGACCGCGACTGGTTCCACCGCTTCGCATGGGTCGCCGCCTTCACCGTCTTCCTTCTTCTGGTGACCGGCGGGATTGTGACGGGCTTCGAAGCGGGGCTGGCCGTTCCCGACTGGCCGAACTCGTTCGGACACAACATGCTGCTCTATCCGCTGTCGGAGATGGTCGGCGGGGTGTTCTATGAACATGCGCACCGGCTCTACGGCATGCTGGTGGGCGTCACGACGATGACGCTCGCGGCGGCACTGTTCTTTCTCGATCCGAAGCAGCGCGGCTGGCTCCGCGCGCTCGGCATCATCGTGCTGCTCATGGTCTGTGTGCAGGGCTTGCTCGGCGGACTGCGCGTCACCGGGCACCTGACGTTCGACTCCGACCCCGGCGTGATGAACCCGAACACCCATCTGGCGGTGGTGCACGGCGTTTTCGGCCAGGTGGTCTTTGCGGCGATCATTGCGATCGCCGCGTTGACTTCGCCGCTCTGGGTCAGTGACCGGCAGCCGAAACGCGCCCTCAGCGCGGGCTCGGACCATTCGATGTCGGTGGCCCTGATCGTGCTGCTCATCCTGCAGCTTGCCCTCGGCGCACTCTATCGTCACTTCCGCCGCGATGCGGGCGATGCGATGAGCGGGCTGGAAATCATGTTCGTCCACATCTTCCTCGCTTTCATCGTCGCGGGGGTGGCGGTGTTCGTCGGCGGGCGCGCGGCGTCGATCAACAAGGATCAACCGATTCTCCCCGGGCTGGGTAAGGCGATGATGATTCTGATCGGCGTCCAGATCCTGCTGGGCTTCACCGCCCTGGTGGCGGCTTTACACCGCGGAACTTCGGAAGCGATTCCCCTCACCGAAGTCCTCTTCACCTCACTGCACCAGTCGACCGGCGCTGCGATTCTGGGTATCGCCACGCTCATCGCGGTCTGGAACCGGCGCCTGCTGGCCGAGCCGATCGGCGAAGGTCTCGCATCGGAACGATCAGCCGAATCAATCGCCTGATCCTCACTTCAACTGAAAGTGAACCTCGGTCGGCCGACGGCTCTCCCAGCGCTCCCGCCCCGGCTCTCGGTACGGCCTTCGGCGACCGGCCGTCACGAGGGAACGGCGGGCGGGCTCTGCGCCGGGATTTTCTGCCGATTCACAGATTGACCGGATCATCCGTCAATTTACGCGTTACGATTGGTCGAAGAAGTCCACGAAAGGGAGGCATGATCATGTCAAACGTTCCAGGTCCTCGAGGATGGCTCGTCGGCGTCGCCATCGCGGTGTTCGCGTTCGTGCCGATGGTCTTTGCCGCCAGCGGACTGCTCAGCCACGAACTGCGCCGCATCGAACAGGCACAGGCCGCCCATGAGCGCGAAATCGAGCGCACCTGGGAGCGTTTCGTGTCTCAGGTCGAACGCGCCAATCAGCAGTTGGAACGACAATACGATCAGGTCATTCGCGGCGCCGAATCGCGCGGCGAAACGGAAGTCGCTGCAGAGTTACGTCGCGAGCTGGAAGAACGAAAACAGGATGCATTTCGCGGTCTGGGCGGCAAGTCATCCGGAAATGCCGCCGAAAGCGGCGGATCAGGGAAGTCCGAAGATGATGTCAATGAGGACGATTCGCCCGAAAACCACGGCCACGAACAGTTGATTCGTGCGGTCGGCCCCGTGCTCTATCGAATCACGGGAGAGGAAATCGATTCGCGCACGCTCGCCCAGCGTGAGTACGTCCTTCTGTACTTTTCCGCGCAGTGGTGTATGCCCTGCCGGAGTTTTACGCCGGAGTTGATCGAGTTCTACCGGAATCAGGGGGGCGGCCAACAGTTCGAGATCATTCTGGTCAGCCATGATCGTTCGCAACAGGAGATGGTGGAGTATGCCCGAGAGTCGGGGATGCCCTGGACCGTCCTGCCCTTCGACCGGGTTGATTCGTCCAATCTCAAGTCGGCGTTCAACGTGCGCGGCATTCCGCGTCTGGTCGTTCTGAACGGCGACGGTGATGAAGCTGTCGAAGGCCGCGGCGCGCGAAACGTGTTGCAGAGTTTCGGGCAACGCCTCAACCAATAACCCATCGAACCAGCCACGAACGATCCCGATGCCGCGGGGCGGCTGGTCCTTCGGATTCGATCACAAAACAGCGCGGCAGGTCACCCTGCCGCGCCGATCACCGCATTCATTACTGCTGACGGCCCCGGTTGACTTCACCTCTTCTCAGGAGTGTCCCTGAATCGACTGCCGGATGCCGTGGAACTTACGGTCCACGAAGTCCCAGTTGATGACATTCATGAAGGCGTCCACGTAATCGGCGCGCCGGTTCTGATACTTGAGGTAGTAGGCGTGTTCCCACACGTCGATCGCCATCAGCGGAATCACGCCCCAGGCGGTGAGATTGTGGTGTTTCTCCGACTGCATGATGAGCAGACGGCCGGAAGTGGCTTCGTAGACGAGGATGCCCCACCCACTGGCCTCAACGGCCGTGGAAGCGGCCTTGAAGTGCGCGGCGAACTGGTTGAAGGACCCGAAATCGCGCTCGATCTGAGCCGCGATCGCGCCCTGTGGCATCCCGCCTCCACCCTCGTTGGGCGGTGCCATGCATCGCCAGAAGATCACGTGCAGCAGGTGCCCCGAGCCGTGGAAAGCGAGCTCGCGCGACCAATGCTTGATCTCGCCCGCATCGCGGTCACCTTCCCGGATCTCCCCCATGGCCTTCAGCGCGCGGTTGAGGCCGTCGACGTAGCTCTGATGGTGTGCGCTGTGGTGCAGTTCCATTGTCTTCGCATCGATGTGCGGTTCGAGGGCGTCGTACTCGTAGTTGAGTGGCGGCAGGACGTACTCGCCCTTCTCCGGATCCCAGCCGGTCTCTTCCGGCGGCATGCCGTGAGAATCTCCCATCACGCCCAGCGGGAGGGTCGCCTCAGCACGGCGATTCTTCAACAGCGGCGCGCCGGCGAAAGCGGCTGCACCGACGCCCAGAGCCGTCAGGGCGTCCCGACGTGGCATCTGTCTCTCGCGCCGGTTCGTCTGTGATTCGGGATTCACGGGAATGATGTGATCGCTCATGAAAATCGCTCCGATGATCGAGAGTCGTGACATGGACCCGGGCGTCTTGCGCGTCGTGCGCAGCCCTGATGCTGACGTATTGCCGACATGGTAACAGTATGACACCGGCATGAGGCCGGCATGCTGCCGCTACCACCCTCAGTCTAGCCGCCCCAAGGCAACCGATCACGATATCGCCCACGATACCTTTTCCGAAGACCTTCCGAGGATCTTCCGGCGAGGAACTTCCGGAAACCGCGAGCGTTCGCTCGACTGCCGCGGCCTCACCGGGGGCCTTCGCCGCCAGCCCCCCCACCCCCCCCAACAAGCCCGCGGCTCACCCCGAAAGGGCTTGGGGGCCTAGGCGATCCGGGCGGTATGCTGCCATGATGGGCAGGGATGGGCAGGGATGGGCAGGGATGGGCAGGGA
>SKZB01000481.1 GCA_007127615.1 Phycisphaerales bacterium
ATCCGGTGGCGGGTCCCGAATGGGACCGGTTTACCGGGTGAGTTTGGAACTGCGCCCGGACGTCGATTGCCGTGAGCCGGTCAGGGCAGCTTCGCGAGCGTCTCCACGAAACGCCACACATCGGTGAAGGTGTTGTAGAGCGGTGTCGGGGCGACGCGGATCACGTTCGGCTCGCGGAAGTCGCCGACCACGCCCGCCGCTTGAAGGGCCTGGAACCGCTCCCGCGGCCGGTCGTGCACGAGCAGTGAGAGCTGACACCCCTGACCGAAGTACGCCGTTTCATCGCGCGGCGTGATGATCTCAAATTTTTCCGATGGCTTGCGCTCGACCAACCACCGGAGGTAGCCGGTGAGCCGGCGTGACTTTTCGCGCAACCGGTCCATGCCGGCTTCATCAAAGATCTCCAGCGAGGCCCGGAGCGGCGCCATCGCGAGGATGGGGGGGTTGGAAAGCTGCCAGCTCTCGGCGCTGGGGACCGGTTCGAACTCCGGCTCCAGATGCATACGGAACCGCTTCGCCGGATCATTACCCCACCAGCCGCCGTAGCGCGGCCGCTCGCGGAGGTTGGTGTTCCGGGCGTGCCGTTCGTGAATGAACACGCCGGCCACGGCGCCGGGGCCCGCGTTCAGGTACTTGTACGAACACCACGCCGCGAAATCCACGTTCCAGTCGTTGAGCTGCAGCGGCACGTTGCCCGCGGCGTGGGCGAGATCAAAGCCGACGGTGCAGCCGTGCTCGTGTCCGAGCGCGGTGATCCGCTCCAGGTCAAGGACCTGCCCGGTGAAGAAGTTGACGCCGCCGATCAGAATCAGCGCGATCTCTTCGCCCCGTTCTTCCAGGATCTCTTCGATCTGCTCGACATCGATCGTCGGCTTGTCCTCCCGCGGCCTCACGACGATGAGGTGCTCATCCGGATCCAGCCACATCGACTTCAGGTGGGTCTTGATCGCATACGTGTCCGAGGGAAACGCGGGGGCTTCCATCAGTATCTTCGTGCGTTTTTCCTCGGGCAGAAAGAAACTCACCATCAGCAGGTGGAGGTTGACGGTGAGCGAGTTCATCATCACGATCTCGCCCGCGCCGGGCTTGGCGCCGACGAGGCGGGCGCCGGAATCGCGAAACACCTCGTGGTAGGCGTACCAGGACGGATCCTTGCCGAAGTGCGCATCGACCGCGAGATCGCGCCACGCATCGAGTTCCTCTTCGACGTACCGCCGGGCTTTCCCGGGCTGCAGTCCGAGTGAGTTCCCGCAGAAATAGATGACGTCTTCACCGCTCTTCTGCTTCGGGATCTCGAACCGTGCGCGGTAATCCCGGAGCGGATCGCGCTGGTCCATGTCGCGCGCGAACGCCGCGGATGCTTCGAACTCCTTCTTCAGACTGGACTCGCTCATGGGTTTCGCTCATAACCCGGGAAGAAGAACGGGTGCGACCCGAGCGCGTCTCCGGGGCGGGGAGGCCCTCAGACGTTGTTGCCGGGATCGCGGTAGAGATCGAAATAGAAATCGAGCATTTTGCGGGATTCCAGTTCCCGGGTGCGGGCGTGGATGAACCCGAACTTTTCGAACAGCTTGATGGCCGGCTCCCGTTCAATGCGCACGTCGAGCACGACTTTCAGGTAGCCCTGATGCTGACAGAAGGTGACCGCCTGTTCGATCAGGCGGGTTCCGATGCCGCGACGCCGGTAGTCCTCGTGCACGCGCAGCCGCCGGATCTCGGCGGCATTCTCGCCGGTCTTCTGAACGCCGATCATGCCCAGAACCTCGCCGTCGTACCGCGCGACCCAGAATCCGCTTTCCTCCTCGTCCGTAAAGTAGGCATCCCGTAGGTTTTCGATATCGGCGCCCGTATCGTTTTCGCGCAATTGACCTTCCAGCGCGCTCTGGTCGTACAGCGCGCGAATGGCGGGCAGATCGCCTTCCTCAGCGAGTGCGATCTCGACACGATCAATATCAAACTCGGATGCCGTCTTATCGGTCATGAACGTTCAGTGTCCGGCCGTGTCGGGGGAAATCTCAAGGACCGTGACCTCATCGGTCGCCGGATTGAGCAGCATCGCAGTATAACGGCTGGCCCGGAACAACGCGCCGGGGTTCAGAATCCGGGTCCGGCCGCGCCGTTCATCCCGCACCCGGTGCGTATGCCCGTGCAACAGGTAGTCGACTTCGGCCTCCAGGGCCTCGGTCATGTGCCGCCCCAGATGACCGTGGGTGAAGCCGATCGACTTCCCCTCGACTTCGATACGGCCGCACGGATGATCGACCGCGACGCCCATCGCCCGGGCGTGCCGCGTCAGATCGAGTTCATCATCGCAATTGCCGAAAACGATTCTGGCCGGCAGACCCACCAACTCGTCGATGACCTCCTCGGTTTCAAAGTCGCCGAGATGAACGAGCAACTCGGCGCCGCCGTCGCGCAGTGCGGTGACCGCCTTTCGGGTCATCGCGGCGCGTCCGTGGGAGTCTGAAAGGATGCCGATCAACATGGGAGGTGCAGCATCGCGCATCGCCCGCCCCGCCGTCAACTGATTTTCGTCGATTCGATATTGACCGATGGGCCGACGTGATCAGGGGCGTGCGTTGGTCGGCGCTTTACCGCCGGCCGCGACTGGTGATCGTGCGGATGTACGAGAAGTAGGCATCTTCGAACGCTTCCAGATCACGATTGAAGTATTCGAGCAGTACCCACGGGCCGCTGCGCATCAACGTCGCCGCTCCGCGTCGATTGCCGCCACTGATGACGGTGGAGTTTCGCAGTCGCTGGCCCAATCGTCCGTGGGCCGCATCCTGCAAGACTTCCCGCAGGGGTTCCTGATACCTGCCCTCGCCGTACTCCATCATGAACCGGCTCAGCGCCCAGACCTGGGCGTAGTAGATCAGCAGCCGGTTCTTGCCGCGTTCGAGAAAATCCTGCGGCGAGCGGTGCAGCAGTTCCGCGAGGGGAATCAATCGGTCGGTTCTGACCGCCTCGTAGAGCGCCATGCGGCGCTCGTTGTTCGCCCACGGCCGGAACTGCACGCTGCCGTCGGGACGGAGCCGGAACCCTTCCATGTACGTGGCAATGCCTTCCTCCAGCCAGATCGGGAGTGACTGGCGGAACGTGGACTGGGTGTACTGGTGCCAGCCCTCGTGCGCCGCGATGGCGTAGGTGTCGCGACTGGAGCGGCTGCGCGGATGATCGATGTAGTACAGCACCGCCACGCCGCGGGTCGCAAATCCGCCCCGGCCGAGCGTGTTGAAGATGTTCGCCTGGTTCGGCAGGACTTCCTGCGTCTTTACCTGCCACTGGCGACGATCCTGAAAGAGATACGTCTCCAGCGGCTGGTTCGGTCGCGGCAACTCGCCGAAGAACGAAGTGTAATGATCGAGCGCGGCTTCGAAGAAGACCGGCAGTTGATCAACGAAGTCCTCCCGCCGCGCGGTCGTGTAGATCTCGTAGTTCTCGGTAAAGATCGCCTCGCCGTCGAAGCCGGCGTAGCTCCAGGCCCGCCGCTGAACCTGCCGTTCGCGCGGTTCCGCTTCGGCTTCGCGGGCCTCGCTGGCGGCGCTGAGCGCGGGGGCTTTCGGCACTTCCACGGTGCCGGACGCCTGCTTCTCGCCGGTCTTCGTCACCGGGGAGGGGGTCGCGCTGCAGCCGCCGGCCCACAAGATGAACGCAGCGCCGAAGCCCGCGCTGAGCAAAGTGATCACGAGCCGGGGGGCGGGCATGAACTTCACGAGCGGCATCTCCAACGAGCGGGGCGGACTGAACCGGTCCTTCAGTTCGCGCCTGGTTTCAGGGCGGCCAGCGCCTGCTGCGCCGCTTCGAGGTCCGCCCTGGCTTCTTCGAGCTTCTGCTTCGTCTCTTCAACCAGGGGTGCGGGAGCTTTCTTCACATAATTCTCATTCGAAAGGCGGCCGGCCAGTTGTTTCGCCGCTTTTTCCTTCTCCGCAATCACTTTCGACAGGCGAACCACCTCCGCTTCACGATCCGCGCCGCTCGCCCCGGCCGAGAGACCGGTGAGCAGAATCTCCCGGCCTTCGAAGGTGATCGGCGCCGCATCGGCCGGCCGATCGCCCATCGGCTGAATCTCCGCCAGTCCCGCCAGCACTTCGACCATATCGCCGGCCTCGCGGGCGAGTTTTCGAATGTCTTCACCCGCCATCAGGGTGAGCTTCCGCTTGAAAGGAATATTCCGCTCCCCCCGAATTCGTCGGATCTCCTCGACGAGTTGCTGGGCGCGGCGGAAAGTCGTCTCGGTCGCTTCATCGCTCCACCGCGCTTCGATGCGGGGCCAGCCGGCGGTGCAGCAGAGTTCGCCCGACGGCAGCTCCAGTCCCGGCAGACCCGCCGGGCCGGCGTCGCTCACGCAGGGCCAGAGCGTTTCCGTCACGAACGGCATGATCGGGTGCAGCAGACGAATGATCGCGTTCAAAACCGTGCGCAACACCTGCTGCTGCGTCGGGCTCTCCTTCACGGTCGGCTTGATCGCTTCGAGGTACCAGTCGCAGAACTCGCGCCAGACCAGGTCGTACACCGTGTCGGCGTAGACGTTGAACTGATACTCATTCAGCGCACGGTCGATCGTCCGGGTGGCGGCATGAAGTCGCGAGAGCATCCAGCGGTCCGCGAGGGTGAGCTCCTTCGCGTTTACGGAGGGTGCGCCGGGGCCGCGGGAGGAATCGAGATTGCTCAGGGCGAAGCGGGTCGCGTTCCAGAGTTTGTTGGCGAAGTTGCGCCCGAGATCAAATTTCTGGGAGGCGTTGATCGCCAGCGGCATATCGCCGGTCGGCTGCGCCTGCCCGGAGGCGATCCCGTAGGCGGTGACCATTTTCTTCGACGGATCGCCCGGACAACTCTGAATCGGCGCGGGCACCGTGTGCCCGGCCGGGGTGGTGATCATCTTCGGCGCGAACGTTTCGCCCGTATGCGGGCAGACCAGATCGACCGGCATGCGCACGTCCTGGGTGGCGGTGGCGATCTGCGTCAGCACGTAGCGCAGCGCATCGGCGCCGTGGGTCTGGATGATGTCCCGCGGATCAACACCGTTGCCGAGGGACTTACTCATCTTCTGGCCGTGGCCGTCCTGAATCATGGCATGAATGTACACCTCGCGGAACGGGACTTTGCCCGCGCGGAAGTAGCGGTTGAACATCACCATGCGGCTGACCCACAGCGTGATGATCTCGCGCGCGGTGCAGAGGGTTGATGAGGGGTTGAAGGTCTCAAGCAGCGCGCCGCCCTCGGGAATCTCACCGGGAAAGGCGTCGGGGTCGGGCCAGCCGAGGGTTGAGATCGGCCACAACGCGGAGGAGAACCACGTGTCGAGGACGTCGGGGTCCTGCTGAAATTGCAGATTTGAAATCTGAGATTTGAGAAAACACGCTTCATCGCGCATGCAGATAAAGATGTCGTATTCGCCTTCAGTGTCCTTCGCTACGGGCATCAGGGGATCAACCGCTGGATCAACGACCGAACCGTCGCTCGTGCGCACGATGCGTACCACGATGCCGTCGTCCTTCCATTTTCCTTCGACGTAGCTGTCCCATCCCCACTTGAGCAGTTCATCGGACCAGTTTTCCGGGGTCAACGTCACACGCTTGTGCCATACCGGTATCCGGTGCCCCCACCAGAGCTGGCGGCTGATGCACCAGTCGCGCAGGTTTTCGTGCCACTGCTGAAACGTCCTGGCGTACCGCGCGGGGAAGAAACGCAGTTCGCCATCGCCATCTCTCGGTGGTGCAGGCGAGCCGCCCGTGCCCCTTGGTGGCTGACCCTCATACTGCTCCTCC
>SKZB01000188.1 GCA_007127615.1 Phycisphaerales bacterium
CTGAAAGCTCCCAACGCGGGGATGTACTCACCGATCGGCGGCAAGCTGGATGTCGAAACCGGCGAAGGACCGCACGCCTGCGCGGTTCGGGAAATCGAGGAGGAAGCCGGCATTTCCCTGCGCGATGAGGAGATTCGTCTGACCGGCATCGTTTCCGAACAGGCCTACGAGGGCGAAACCCACTGGCTGATCTTTCTCTTCGAAGTCACCCGCCCGGTCGACCACGGCGAGATCGCCGAGATGACCTTCGATGAAGGTCAGCTCGAATGGGTGCCGGTCGATCAGGTCGCCGGGCACGGCATCCCCGAGACCGATAAAAGAATCATGTGGCCGCTCGTCCAATCCCACCGCCACGGCGGGTTCTTCATGGTGCACATCAACTGCACGGACGGAAAACTGGACTGGGTGGTGCAGGAATCCAGCCGAGGCGTTCACCGGCCATCCGCGCCGAACATCTGAGCCGCCCGCCCCGGCCGCAACTTGTCCGAACCGGCAGCATCCCGGGCCGATCGAAGCTCGTATCATTCGACATGATGCGTGACCAGAACTTCTGCGGACCGACCCCGATCAATTCACCCACTCGTTTCCTGCTGCTCACCGTCCTCGCGGTCAGTATCGGCCTGGTTGATGCCGCCTCAGCGCAGCACGGCCGACAACCCGGCGATCGGCACAGCGGCCTCGCCGAGGAAGGCGAAGTCAGCCCCCTCCCCCGAACCTGGGCCGCCCTCTTCGCCGATGCCATCGAAGATCGGCATGCCCTCGATCGCTGGTCCGAACACGAAGTGCTCCACGCCCGGTTCACCTGGAACTGGATCGACGGCATCGAGATGGAAGGTGAATTCTGGCTCGACACCAAGAGCCGCCGCCTGCGCATCCGGCTTGATGATGAAACCATCCTGCAACACGACGGCATCGCGGAAGATGGCTCCGACGGCTCATCCGCGTGGATCAGCCCCGCGGCGCACGAACTTCCACGCGAATCGCTCATCCTGATGAGCATGCCGAACCTGCTCACGCTGCCCTACCGTTTGCGCTCCGCCACCACCCACCTGCTCGGACAGGGGTGGCAGCGCATCAACGACCGGCCGTACTACGGCGCGTCGCTCGTCCTGCATCGCGATCAGGAACAAGCCCGGCATCACTGGTACACCTCGTTCGTCGATCCGATCAACTACCGGCTGCGGCTCGTCACGTTCCTCGCGAACCACGACCCGGAACTCGATCTCGACTGGGAGCATCAGCACGCAGCCCAACTCGATGATTACATCGATGTCGACGGCGTGCCGCTGGCCACCACGTGGACGTTCCGGCGGTGGAGCCGGTCCCGAGGCGTGATCGGCGATCAGTTGGGCGAATTGAACCTGCGCGATCCGCGGTTCCTGCCCCGCGATGAGGTTACCTTCATTCGCCCCGAGGATGATGATCTCCGCATGATCCCGGTCACCGCGCCGGTTTTGCCGACCGATGCGGATGGCGATGATGGAGATTCACCCGACGATGAAGACCGCCACCTCGACCCGCACCCCGATCCGGAAGCGGGCCCGGCGGCAGACCCGGAAACCGGCTCAGAAACCTGACCGCGCCGGCCTGACCCGCGCCGGAAAGTTTGCGACGACGGTCGAGCACACGGAAACCGGCGCGCGGTTCAACGACCCGGCGCGGCGGAGGCGGGGGCGGCCGCCGAGCCGATCCGCTCCACGCCGTTCATGTACGGCCGCAGCGGCTTCGGCACGGTCACGCTGCCATCCTCGTTCTGGTAGAGCTCCAGCAACGGAATCAGAATGCGCGGGCTTGCCAGCACGGTGTTGTTCAGCGAATGGCAGAAGACGTTGCGGCCCTCCTGATCTCGGTAGCGCATGTTCAGCCGCCGACACTGGTAGTCGTACAAACGTGAAGCCGAGTGCGTCTCGCCGTACGCGCCGGTCGGCCGGCCTTCGGCGTCTTCCTCGCCCCGGCCCGGCATCCAGCATTCGATGTCGATCATGTCCGCGTTCTTCAGCCCGAGGTCCGCGGTGCAGCACTGCAGCAGGCGGTAGGGCAATTCCAGTTTCTGCAGGAGCTGTTCGACGATGTCGATCATCTTCTGATGCCAGCGGCGGGATTCCTCTTCATCCGCGCGGCAGATGACGACCTGCTCGACCTTGTCGAACTGGTGGATGCGGTAGAGCCCCGCGGTGTCCTTGCCGGCCGCGCCGGCTTCGCGGCGGAAGCACGTGGAGACCGTCGCGTACTGCCGGGGCAGTTGCTCGGGGTCGAGAATCTCATCCTGATGCAGACCCATGAGGCCGACTTCACCGGTGCCGGTCAGGAAGAGATCGGTCCCGGTGCCGCGGCGTGATTCCTCGATGTGGTACGCCTGATCCCGGCCGGCGGGGAAAAATCCGGTGCCGACCATGCACTCCTCGCGCACGATGACGGGGACGCTCATCGGCGTGAAGCCATGTTCCTGGGTGATGAGATCGAAGGCAAAGCGCAGGACCGCCTGGTGCAGGCGCATGCCGTCGCCGGTCAGGACGTAATGCCGCGTGCCGGCCATCTTGACCGCGCGCTCGAAATCCACGAGGTTGAGCATCCGGATCAGTTCCAGATGCGTGCGGTGCGGGAAGCCTTTATTCTCCACAAAGGACTGTTTCGGATCGAACCAGTCCGGCTGCCAGGTGCGCAGTTCGACGTTGTCATCCGGAGAGTCGCCCTTCGGGACGTCGGAATCCGGCGGCTGGGGAATCTGCAGCCAGAGATCCTTCCACTCCGGCTCGATCTGCGCGATCTTCTGTTCGAAGGCGTGGATCTCGGCCTTGAGCGCGATGGGGCGCGATTCCAGTTCGCGAATCTGCGCTTCGAGGCGGTCCTTCTCATGATCCCCCGCGCCCTTGAGCTGCCCCTTCAGCTTGCCGATGGCGGGGCCGATTTCCTTGCTGATTCTCTTCTGCTCGGCGCGCTTCCGTTCCTGATCGGCCAGAAGCGTGCGCCGTTCTTCATCGATGCGCAGCAGATGATGGATATCCACTTCGATTCTTTTGGCGCGGGCGCCATCAATGAAGCGTTGCGGGTCGTCACGGAGTTGCTTGAGGTCGATCATGAGGTGGGGCGGGGAGTGAGCAGTGAAGAGTGAACGGCGAACCGTGAAGAGAGAGAAGGGACTGATCAGCTCTTTGCGTCGCGGTAGGTCGGGGGTGCGGCCCAGCGCAGTTTATCCTGCAGGATGCGCCAGTACGTGGCGGAGGGGTTGAGAATCAGGCGAACTTTCTTCGGGTAGCCGGTGAAGACCACGGTATCGCCCTGCCGCAGCGTCTGCAGCGGCTGGCCGTCGGCGACGAGCGTCGTGCCCTCGTTCGCGCGGAGCAGCTTGGCGCGGATCTCGCCGGCGGCATCAAGAACGAGCGGCCGAAACGCCAGCGAGTGCGCCGCCAGCGGCGTAATCGTGAGCGCTTCCACACGCGGATGCACGATCGGCCCGCCCGCGGAGACGTTGTAGGCGGTCGACCCGACGGGGGTCGCGACGATCATGCCGTCGCCGTTCAGACGCGGCCCGTCCGCGCCGTTGATCGACAGCGCCAGCTCGATCATGCGGAACGGAGGGCCGGAGGTGATGACGGCATCGTTCATCGCGAGTGAACGCTCGGGCTCCGAACCGTCCCCGTTTTCGAGATGCACCTCGAGCAGCAGATGCTCGTGCGAGGGCGCCGTGTCGCCGAAGACGATGTCCGCCTGTTCGATCAGGCCCGCGCAGTCGAACTCCGCGAGAAAGCCGAGCCGGCCGGTGTTGACGCCGATCAGGGGCAGTTCGAGATCGACCAGGCGGCGGGCCTGGCTGATGAGCGTGCCGTCGCCGCCGATCGCGATCGCGAGATCGAGTTCGGGCAGATCCTCCAGCGCTTCCCCGTTGACCGGCCGCTGCGCCGCGATCTCCAAATGCCCGTCGAGTTCACGGCGCAGAACCGCCAGCGCTTCCGCCACTTTCGGACGGGATTCATCGGCCAGGAGCAGGACGCGCTTCCGCGGCATGGGCGTATTGTACGGGCTCACGCAGTGATTGAGTGACTGAGTAACGAAGTGGGGACGGCCCTTCGGTGTGACCCGGGCGGGCCCTGGCCGTCCGACACGACGCCCGAGCGCTTTCCTCTTCGTGCCTCCTGCCTCTTCTCTGTTACTCAAGTCACTACGTCACTACGTTACTGACACCCTCGTGTTCCTGACCCGGTATCCGACGATCGTTCCGAGACCGATACCCGACGCGCGGATGGTGGCAGCGTTTCAGAAACGGGGTCATGGGTGAACGCCTGCGGCACAGGCCGGCCCGCGGACACGAGAAAGTCCCTCCACTGAACCCCGAACGGGGGGAATCATTACGGCTGCGCCTCCTCCTCGACCGCGTCGCTGAACGCGTCACAGCACGTGTATTCGCACCCCAACACGACGCCATCCACGTGAATCACGCACTCCGAATCCCAGTGGCACACGCCACCTTTGTCCTCGCAGTTCTCCTGTGCCCGCTGGTCACAATTGGCAGTATGCTGCACGCAGGCAGCGACGGCGTCCGCGGGATCAACCCCGGCCTGACCGGTCAGGAGCATGAACATCTCGCCCGAAAACCCCGGCCACGCCGCAATGGTCGTCGGACGACCATCCGTGTGGAAGGCCCGAATACCTCCCTGACCGTCGTGAATCATGAGAGACTCCGTGGTCACGCCGTCATGTGAGGAAGAAATGACCCAGATGTCGGGCGTGAGCAGTTGCGCAGAATCGCCCCGCAGATCACCGAGTGACCCCTGTTCGAACGAACTCGAGATTGAAACCGGCTGCTCGATATGACCCGCCTCATCAAACGGGAACTCGAATGGCGACTCCGGAAACGCGAATGAGAATTCGAGGTCTGCCTCATCACGGTAACCCAACCTCGGCAGGTCATCGACATCCCGAATCGCGGGCAGCGCAAGACGACCAAATCCCGGATTCAGCGATTCGTTCTGCCGGAAGAGGGCGGGTCGTCTACCCAGCCTCCGGCATCCTGAGACCAGCCATGCCCATCATCACCTCCCATGGCAAACCGGTCGGCGTGATCGCTTTCCGCAACCGCCAGGTGAACACCGATGCCCATTGTCAACAGGACGGCGATCGCGCGTCCGGAGACAACACTTCGTGTCAAACTTGTCATTGAATTTTCCGTTTCTGCCCACCCTGTGGAAGGTCCCGGTTCATGCGGGGAGGGGGACGCGTTCCCCACGGACGACAGATCTCTCGAAAACGCCAACCGGAGCCGGAAGTATTTCTCCACAACGCTATACCCTATCCCTCGGCGGCGTCAGGAAACTTCCTGACACTTTGGCCGCGAAGACGCGCAAGTCACTGAGTCGCCGCCGGTAGCAAGACAGCGCCTCGGGAATCGGTGTGGATGACCGGTTCTTGGAAAGGGCGCGAAGGGCCCGACGAGACCCACGCCGTCACCGCCGCGCCCTCGCCCACCCTATGTCCCTTCGTGCCTCCGTGCCTACGTGCCTTCATGCCTCTTCTCTCCCCCTTCCGCCCCTAAACTGACCCCATGCGCATCGAAGCGGACGGCGAGGATGTTCTGCTCTGGATCAAGGCGGTACCCGGCGCTTCGCGCGATCAGGTCGCGGGGACGGTCGGCGCGCGGTTGAAGGTGCGCACCAGTGCGCCGCCGGAAGGCGGGAAGGCGAACCGGGCGATCTGTAACGTCATCGCGGCAGCGCTCGGCCGAAAGCCGCGCGAGGTGTCGATCGAGTCCGGCGCCACGAATCCGGAAAA
>SKZB01000169.1 GCA_007127615.1 Phycisphaerales bacterium
CGGAACGCATCCCGCCATGAACGAAAAGACCCATGACTTTG
Source organism: Phycisphaerales bacterium (assembly GCA_007127615.1). GTDB lineage: Bacteria > Planctomycetota > Phycisphaerae > Phycisphaerales > SM1A02 > SKZB01. The sequence goes on from SKZB01000169.1 coordinate 42, forward strand.
ACCAGTACGCTGATCTCGGCGAGCTGCCGGGCAAACTGATCGTCGTTGAAGGCATCGACGGCTCGGGCAAGAGCACCCAGCTCGATCTGCTTGAGAAGTGGCTGTCCTCGCAGGGTTACAGCGTGTCGTTCAGCGCGTGGAACTCTTCGCCTTTGGTCAAGGAAACGACCAGCTACGGCAAGGCGAAGCGCATGCTGAGCCCGATGACGTTCAGTCTGATTCACACCGCGGACTTTGCCGACCGCCTCGAGCGAACCATTCTGCCGCCGCTGCGCGCGGGAGCGATCGTGCTGGCGGACCGGTACATTTACACGGCCTTTGCCCGTGATGTCGCGCGGGGAATCGATCCGATGTTCGTGCGACAGAACTATCGGTTTGCGCCGGAACCGACGGTCGCGTTCTACTTCCGCGTGCCACTGGAAGAAGCGCTCAACCGGATCCTGTCGGGACGGCCTGAACTCAAGTATTACGAGGCGGGCATGGATCTCGGCCTCAGCGAAGACCCGTACAAGAGCTTCGAGCTCTTCCAGGGCCGCATTCTGAATCAGTACGACCAGATGGCGAGCGAATATGACCTGCAGGTGATCGACGCCACGCTGCCGATCGCCCAGCAGCAGCAACTGATGCGGGAGCTGGTCCGGCCGCATCTGGAGGGCGTCCTGCGCACGCCGGTCCTGCCGCACGGTGAGGTCTTCCGCGAAGAGGGATTGGTCGGCCGGTACATCGGCGAGCTGTCCGGCGACTGGCGTCACGATTGATCCGGATGGACTTATCGGGCTGCGCGGAAGCGGGTTGGCGGCAGATCACCTGACCACCCGCCCCGGCCATCTTCGGCAATCCGGTTCAACCCGCAAAAAAGACATTCGGGCCCACCGGTGTGGGCCCGAATGCTTTCGGACAGGCGACCCCAAGGGGATTCGAACCCCTGTTCCCAGGATGAAAACCTGGTGTCCTGGACCTGACTAGACGATGGGGTCAAGGGGAAGAGCGGCACATGATACGCAAATTCTTCGTCCGGGCAAGCCCCTCGGCTGCAGTTTCGACTCAGCCGGAGGCAAAATCAGGCCGATAAGCCCTTTCATGAATACCTCACGCCTTCGGTTTCAACGTGTGCTCACCGTCGTCGCCTGCGGCGTGGCGTTCATCGCCATGGCGAGCGTGTTCGTTCCCTTCGACAGCTACGGCGATCCGGATCCCTTCGAGACGCCCGGCCCGGCGGTGGTGCCCCAGCACGAAGAGCACGGCTCCGTCGATCCGCACGAAGGACTCGCGCAGATCGGGACGCTCGAACACTCCTGCTACCTGGTGCGCGTCTACGCCACGGAACGCGAGCCCCGGTACTCGGTCTACGATCGAACCGACGGCCGCGAACTCGGTGTGCTGCTGAGCGAGGAGCAGGTTGAAGAGTGGTTCCCCGAGCTGCCGCTCCGCGGGATCGACTTTGGTGCTCCGAAACAGTACATGATGGTGCCGACCGACCGGTTCGGCGGCCGGTGATCGTCGGACCGCCCCCCGAATCGCACCATACCGGGTACGCTTGGCCGGATCATGGCCGCAGTGCCCCCCGCTTCAGACGCCGGTGCTCTTCGCGCCGCCGTCATTCTCTGTCCTCTCCGACATGAATGGCGCGCGGTCCACCGTGCATTGCGATCTTTCGCCCCGGGGGTGCGGGTTCTCTGCACCGGCCCGGGTCATCACGCTTTGGAGCGCATTCGGCCGGAACTGGAAAGAGCTCTTGAAGCCGACCGATCCGGTGCGAACGCGCCGCTGATTCTGGCGGGGCTGGCCGGTGCGCTGACCACCGAAGCCCGGGTGGGGACCACCTACCGTATTGATCGCGTGGTCCCGGACCGGGGCGAGGGGCGCGTGCCGACATGGACCGGCATGCTCGATCATCTGCCCGGCGCTTCACTGACCCCAACGAGCCGGGCGGTCCACCGGCCGGAGGACCGTCGATCGCTCAACCGGGAGACCGGCGCGGAGCTGGTCGATATGGAGTCCTCCGGATTGATCGAGTTGGCCGATCGGGTCGGGCGCCGCTGGGCGATCGTGAGAAGCATCAGCGATGGCGTCGATGATCGCCTGCCCGACGGCATCGACGACTGGATCAATGACCGCGGCGGGGTGCGGCCGATGCGAATCCTCGCCAGCTGCGCCGGACGGCCGGGCACGCTCCTGGATTTGATCCGGCTCCAGCGTTCAAGCCATCGGGCGCTGCAATCGCTGGTCGCGTCGCTGGAAGCGGCATTGAGCCGGACTGAGCCGGACTGAACCGGAGCCGGAGCGTGCGTAAAGCGGCGCCGCCGGGGCCGACAGGGCAAGCGGCCTCACCCGCTTTAAACGGAATAGGTCCGCACCACTCGAAGAGCGATGCGGACCATTCCTTCTCCTCCATCTGGCCTTTCTTCTTTCGCTGCCATCGGCTTCTCCACAGATCCGATGGCAATTCCCTTCCGGCGAACGTCGTCCTCTCTCCGTGCCGTCGAGCCTGTAATCCTCCTCCAATCCCCCGACCAATCCCCTTCCAAACCCGTTCGCGAATACTTTTCTGATGACTCTCTTCTGACGACTCTCTCTCTCTGAATGCCCCCCACCACTCCATTCCCTTCCCCGCGTCCGAACTTCATCCGCCGGTGAGCAAGGATGAATCGCATCGCGGAATGCTCTCGGAGATCGCTCCAAGGGAGCGCTGCAGGAGAGCAGGCCTCGTCGGACCGTTTCGTTTCGCGGGGGGTGCCGGCACATGGGGGCTCAACACCTGGCTCCGCGAGGATCCGATTGACACGATCATCTCACACACCGGGTGAACCGCAGAGTCGACCTCCACGTTCGACTGTGCGATCACCCGTGCTGAATGAACTGTCTCAGCCACATCGCGGTAGCCAGGGCGAAGGATGACATATCCGTTCGCCGAAGTGAACAATTGTACCACACCCTTCGGGCCGTGCGAATGCGACTCCGCGAAATGTGCGGCGCCGCGCCGACTCGACCCGGCCGACGACCCCGATCATCGCGGCGACGAAGGGCGCGGCCGTCACGGGAAGGTCTTCAATTTCAATGGCTTGTGGTTTCTGCCCGGCGAAGCTCCGGTCCGCGACCGTCTCTTCATATTGATTGTGAGATAATTGACAACAATTGACAGGCCCGCGGGTCGTTCGCCCGCCATCGACGGTCGGAAGCTCCGGGGAAGCGCGGTCAGACGGTGGCCCGCGCCCTCGCCTCTCCCCGATCTCCTTCCGAACTTCCCGGAAACTCAAGGTGGCTCAACCGCTCGGGGCGCCGCCTCCCGCTCGAAGTCAGTTGCCGGGAAACGGCCATCGGCCGCCCACCTGATCCGGGGGCGCGTGGCGAGTCAGAGCGACCTCCGCGAATCCGAAAATCGCCGTGGCGCAGGATCTCACCACACCGGCGGGACCGGTGAACGCACCGGAAGCGACATCATCCATAACCCTTTGATGATAAAAGGTTTGTAAAAATCTTTCAGATCCGCCGATTCCACCGTGGCCAAAGCTCGCGGGGGACGCTACTGTGAATCGGTCTCACGACCATTCATTTGCTTCTACGCGGCCTTCTGGCCGTGGCGCAAACCGTCGTCCGGAAGTGTCGGAGCGTCCGGACGGCGGCTTTTTTATGCGCTGTTCGCATCGCCTGCCTCGCTGGCATCATTTGAATCATTTGAATCATGCGATCCCGGAGAACACGCCCGATCCCCCGCGCTCACCACATCTTCGATGGCGGCACCGTCAAGCAGCGCACCCACGATCGCGACCGCGACTTCGCATTGTTGTGATTCTCCGATCGGCGAACGCAACGGCAGGTTGGATTCATTCGTGTGCAGGCGTCCCCGGTGCGCTGCGTCAACGACGAGCGCCGCGGCCAATCCGTGACGGCGCAACGCGGACCGGACGCCGTCATCGGTCGGTTCTTCGCCGCCGAATCGCAATTCGCGCCACCCTGCCTCGTCCACGAACAGAACATCGCACCGCTCAAGCAGGCCGCCCGTTTCATTTCGAAAGTCATGCGAGACCGCCCGGCGTTCGGCGCGTCGGGTGAAGTCGGCAACCCGCAGTGAAGTCGTGCACGCGTCCAGAAAACGTCGAATGACCGATCCCGACTGCGCCGAACGCTGCGCCGTCAGGCCGAAAAACACGGCCTCGGCGCGCGGCGCGACATCCTGCAGATCAAAATCCCACTGAAGCGCATCGAACGCGGCGTGCGGCTCGATCGCCAGCCGCTCGCGCCCCGCGAGGTTCTGTACCGAAAGCCGCGCGGTGGGCAGATCCGGGTCGCTCTGCAGCAGCGACCGGTCGATCAGATCATGGTTCAGCAGTTCGCGCACCCGCTCACTTCGATCATCCTGTCCCAGCCGGCTGATTGGAATCGCGCGATGGCCGAATCCGGCCGCAGCCCGCGCGTAGGAAAAGGCGATACCGCCCGCGCACGGCCCGTCGGGACCGTTGACCAGCACCCCGTCGCCGATGGAGATCATGATCCGCGAAGTCTGAGCCATGACACTTACTCTAGTCGAGACAGCGCTTTGTGTGGACGTCGCGCGGGTAATCTCGAAGGTTCCGAAAAGTTGTTCAACCCGGAGGAAGACTCGGCCGAAACGATGGCCTGCCGGTCGTCCTGACCAGAGATGAGACCCGGCAGTTGCCCGCGCGCCGACCGTTCAGTACGCTGCCCGCCCGGCGCGGTGGCATGCTCCATCCCGCCCCGCCCGGCGCGAGAGACTCTGTTCCCTTTTCCCCAATGAGGATTTGACCGTGTTGCACGCCTTCATTGTGACGATCGCCCTGGCCGCTTCCCCCGCCGCCGCCACCCACGCGGCGGCCATCGAAGTTCACCCGGCCGCGCCGCTTTCGCCATCCGTCGAGTACCGGTTCGATCCCGGAGAGGGCGAACTGGTTGCGCTGGCCGGTTACTCCGAGTCGATCGCGATCAATGCGCACGCGAAACACGCCGCCGTCAAGCACGTTGCGGCTGCTTCTCAACCTCCGCTTCCGTTCGGCGAGGCCGGCCACCGCCGCTGGTCGGTGCAGGCCTCCTACGGCGTCGATCTCAAACGAAGCCGGAACCAGCAGACCATCGCCGGTGTCGGCCTGAGTTTCTTCGTCATCGACACCGTCAGCCTCGACTTTGAGTTCAACGGCATGTACGTCGATCAGCGCGGCGACAACGCGTGGGCTCCCAACTTCGCGATGCTGCTGCGCTGGCATGCCCTGATGGAGGACAACTGGTCACTTTACCTCGAAGGCGGCGCGGGGCTGATGTACGCCACCAACAAGGTCCCCTTCAACGGCTCGAAGTTCAATTTCACCCCCCAGGCCGGCGGCGGGATCAGCTTCAACATCAACGATCAGGCGCGACTCTTCCTCGGCGCCCGCTGGCATCACATTTCCAATGCCAATACCCAGAGCCGCAACCCCGGCCGCGACAGCGTGATCGGTTACCTCGCGGTCAGCTTTCCGTTCTGACCCGCCGGCGGTCCGCCGGCGTCGGCTTTTAGTGAGCGGTCTGCGGCGTGTTCCAGCGCAAGTGGAAAGAGCTTAACCACGAAGAGCGCGTTGACCACGAAGATGGGATGGAGGGGTGAAGCGACGAAGCGACGAAGCGACGAAGCGACGGAGCGACGGAGCGACGGAGGGATGCGTGGGGTCGCGAATCTCCGACTCTCGGCTTGCTGATGAACTTCGAAGTGACGA
>SKZB01000341.1 GCA_007127615.1 Phycisphaerales bacterium
CATCGTTCTCTACGAGCATCAACAATGCCTCACGCCACTGACGCACATAATCTTCAACTGTCCAATCTGTGAGATCCAGCTCTGACTCCTCGATAAAATCACCAAGCACAATCCGGCAGGCAAACTCGCCGTACGGGTTTTGAACATTGGTGACCGCAAATCGATCCGAATCAACTCGACGCGAAGTCATGGGCCCAAAAACTCCGTCAGATTTTCATTGTAAGTCCCATTGTGCCTACCCTTTCGATTATACATTTTCCGGCGCTTCAGGAATTCGTGTGGGTAGTTGTTGCGGGGTAGAGGTTCAGTCCGCTGAGGTGGAAGGAGCGTGTGTGGCGGTTGCCTTCACGGCACGTGATGCGTCTGACTCGCAACATAGGTAACGGCAGATCGCCTCCGGCCCTCGACAGGTGCTCGTCACTCGCTCATGCCCATCATGGCGGAAGACCGGTCGGTCCGCATGGCCCAGCCCTTTCGGGGGGAGCCAGGGGGCGTGGGGGCTCGCGGCGAAGCTCCCCACAACGCGGGTCGAGACGTCAAACAGCCCACACGACTTCCGGATGATCCTCATTAACGCGATTTCGAGTCCATCCGTTTGGAACATTCTCATGCTATTCGGCGTGCCTGTATACCGCGACAGCATGAACTCCACCCATCTCCTTTGACTCACGCAATACCCCGAGACATTCCGCGCATACTAGCGCATCTTCAGCCGATTGCAATAGCCCGTTGTCATTACGGCGATGTCGGATGTAACTAGCGGTAACAGCAACAATGGCCTCTTCAAGCCGTTCCGATTCCGTCATCTGATCAGCAATCTCCGTTGACTCATCAAGCATGCCATTCGCCAGGTACGAGAAAGCCAGATTGTTGGTGACCAGATCATAGCCGAGGAATTGCGCGGTCGTTCCCGCTGGCATTTCCGTGGTTGAATAAAACTCGACAATTTCCAACGGCTGATTCACATCGAATTCAGCATAAATCTGGACAAGTGACTTCGCCAGTGACTCATCATTTAAATAACCGTGCAATGCCGATTCTTCGCAGTAGCGATAGAATGCCTCGTTAGCGGGATGACTTGCGCTGAGGTGCTGAACATAGGTTGGGCCAGACCTATCTAAGCCGCGATATTGCGCATACCGAGATTCATATAGCCCCGATCTATCGGTTCGTACAATGCGTAGTTTCATATGCGATGATGCTCGTGGAATCTATCTGCAGAAATTATGAGCTATAACCAGAAGTTGTGTATGACGGAATGAAAACGGCGGTGTACCTTGGGTTGTTCAACCAATCCAAAGCGGCCCACGCGGCCGACCCGGGCAGGAGTACATTACCATGACAGAAGCTACCACCAACACCTTTGATTCATTTCCGTCATGCCGAAAGATCCTATTCTCCAGCGCGATCCATCAACGCATACAGAAACACCGCCGAGGCGACGGCGACGTTCAGGGACGGGACGCCCGGCTGCATCGGAATCGCCGCAATTCTGTCGCACAGCGCCATTGTTGATTCACGCAGACCGTCATGCTCCGCGCCGAGAACAATCGCGGTGCGCCGCGAACGCTCGAGTTCCCAGAGCGGCACCGAGCGATCGTTCGATTCCGCGCCGATCAACTTCATTCCCCACTCGGCTTTCAACGCCCCGAGATCGCGCGGCCAGTCATCGCTCACCGCCCAGGGCACGGAGAGCGTATGCCCCGCCGAGACCCGGATCGCCTTGCGGTACAGCGGATCGCAGCACGCCGGGTCGAGCAGGACGCCGTCCACCCCGAACGCGGCGGCGTTGCGGAACAGGCCGCCCATGTTGTCCACGTTCGTGATGCCTTCGGCGAGAAGCAGGGTCAGCGAAGTCTTCTCCCGCAGATGGCCGAGAGCGGCGTTCAACGTGATCTCATGCCAGCGCGGCCGGTATCCCGCGGCAAGCACGCCCCGGTGGATGTGAAAGCCGGCGATACCGGTCATCAGTTCGACCTCGGCGAGATAGACCGGCGCCCGAAGATCCGCCTCATCGATCGCTCCGCGCAGCCGTTCGTACTTGTTCGGGCTGAGAAACAGTGAATGCAGACGCTCGGGCGTGCGCAGCAGGCGGCGGATCACGAGTTCGCTCTCCGCCATGAAGAGATTATCGCGGCCGCGCAGATCCTTGTCGCGCACGTCCCGGTAGGGTTCGACGCGCGGATCATCGAGCGCGGTGATGGTCTGGACCGTGGGCATCGCGGGTGACCGGCTCATTCCCCGTCCTCATTCCCCGAAAGACGCGATCCAGTCCCCCACCCGCCGCTCCAAGACCGGCAGCGGGATTGCGCCGGCAAGCAGAACCACATCGTGAAACTCGCGCAGATCAAACTGCGCCCCCAGTGCCTCTTCCGCGCGCCGGCGCAGTTGGCGAATCCGGAGCTCGCCGATCTTGTACGCCGTCGCCTGGCCCGGCCAGGCGATGTAGCGATCGACTTCCGTCACGATGTTCAACTCACTCAAAGCGGTGTTCTCGTTCATGAAATCGATCGCTCTTTCGCGCGTCCAGCCGAGCGCGTGCATGCCGGGATCGACCACCAGACGGCAGGCGCGCCACATCTCGTAGAGCAGCCGGCCGAAGTCATCGTAGGGATCCTCGTACATGCCCATCTCGATCCCGAGCCGTTCGGAGTACAGCGCCCACCCTTCGCCGAACGCGGTGAACCACGTGTCACGCCGGAACTCGGGAATGTCCTCCAGCTCCTGCGCGATGGCGATCTGGTGGTGATGGCCCGGCACGGCTTCGTGGATCGCCAGCGCGATCATTTCGTACTTCGGCCGCTGGTCCAGCCGGTAGGTGTTCGCGTAGAACACGCCCGGCTGCCCCGCTTCGAGCGAACCGCTCTGGTAGTACGCGGTCGTCTGTGTCGGCGCCATGAAACGCGGAATCTCCCTGACCGTATACGGCAACCGGGGCAAGGTTCGGAAGAGCGAGGGCATGTGCCCATCCACGATCTTGCAGATGTTGCGGTACTCCGCGAGCAGCTCTTCCGGATCATCAAAGTAGAACCGCTCATCGGCGCGCAGGTAACTCACGAATGCGCTGAAAAGCGCATCGTCATCGAGCGCTGACTTCTCCGGATGCAGTTCGAGAAAATCAGAGCGGCGGATGACTTCCATCATCTCCGCGCGAATCCGCGCGACTTCCGAGAGGCCGACCTCGTGAATCTCCCGCGCGGTCATGTCGGTGGTGGTCATCACCCAGAGCTGGTGATCGTAGTACGCCTCGCCGTCGGGCCAGTCCGCCGCGGCGATCGTCTCGCGGCAGCCGGGCAGGTACGCCTCCACCATGAACGCGCCGAACCGTTCGATCGCCGCGCGCACGTCGGGCTCGATCTGTTCACGAAACCGGCGCCGGATGGAATCCCGCTGCGCTTCGGAAATCGAGCCGGGCATCCGCGCCAGCGGCTGACGAAGCGTGTTCAATCCCCCTCCTTCCAGCAGCGCATCGAACTGCGCGGGGATCCCCTGCAGAACGACCCGCGGCGGGGTGCGCCCCTCCTCCAGTCCGATCCGCATTCGGGTGATGTAATCATCAATCATCCGCGGCACCTGTTCCAGCCGCGCGAGATAGTTCTCGTAGTCGGTCGCGTTCCGGAAGGGCACCCGTTCCGCCATCTGCGCCACGCGCTGGTGCGGCCCGGACCGGCCGCTCACCGGCGCGAGGAAGTCGCGGTGCGCATGACCGTCGATCGACCGGCGAAGACTCAGTTCGAAGAGTTCGTAGTTGATGCGGTCCTGATCGCCGAGAACATCGAAATCGATCTCGCCGAGCCGCCCGAGGAGGTCCACGGTCTCCCGGTGCCGCCGTTCGATCGCGCGCACGCTCTGGTCGGTGATCCGGTCGGCGTAGCGTTCGTCGCCGCGGGCGAGCGCCCGCTCGGGAAACTCCCGCATCTGCCATTCGTGCCGCTCTTCGAAGAGCGCGTGAAGCCGCCCGGCATCGTTTGATTCAGCCGGCGGGGTGAAAAACAGACTCAGCACGGCGAGGAGGGTGCATGAAGTGATCATCATGCCATCAGGATACCCCAATCGGGGCGATCGGCGGCCCGGCGGCTGATTTTGCGATACCCTTCCCGCGTGATGAAGGACGATTCGAGAAGAGCGCAGAATCACCGGGCGGTCGTCGAGCACTACGCCGGAATTGCCGAGGCGTACGACCGGCGCTGGGATCGATACACCGAGCGCACCCTGGGGACATTGATTGAACACCTCGATCTCGAGCGGGCGAACGATCTGCTCGACGTGGCGTGCGGGACCGGACGGCTGGAAGTCAAGCTGCGGGAGCGGAAGCCGGCGTTGCGGCTGACCGGGACGGATCTCTCGCCGGACATGATCCGGGTCGCGCGAAAACGCCTGCCGGATGGCGATTCCCTGCGCTGGGACGTCGCCCCGGCCGAAGCGCTGCCGTACGAAGACGCCAGCTTCGATGCGGTCGTCTGCGCGAATGCGTTTCATCTGGTGCCGGATCAGCCGGCGGCGCTGAAGGAGTTTCACCGCGTGCTCCGGCCCAACGGGCAACTGGTGATCGTCGACTGGTGCCCGGAGTACTGGACCGTCGCGCTGCTGCTGAGGGGTTCCCGCCTGCTCGGCCGCCAGTATCGGCAGCTCTACCGCACCCGGGACTTCTCCGCGATCGTTGAACGCCACGGCTTTACGGTCAGAACCGCCCGCCCCTTCCGCGCGACCTGGTTCTGGGGATTGCACGTCATCGCGGCCGAACGGCGCGGCTGACCGATCGGCCGGGTTCGGCCCGAATGGCCCGAATGGCCCGAATGGCCCGGATGGCCCGGATGGCCCGGCCGTCCGATTCCCGTGCCGCGCGGGGGGCGGGGCGAAAAATCCGCGGGGACCGAAAAAAACTGCCAAAGCGCTCACGGCGACCCCGGGCGTAGCCGATAACACGTCGGCGACCGTGTCACGGGACGTCTGCGGGGGCGACTCAAGCCCGGTGACGAAATCGTCCGATAAGCCAGTGTCGACTGATCTTGAAATGCAGACCGGGCCGGCGGAGCCGCCCTTCTTGGATGCGAATGAATTCCCCCCCGTCCGGCGGAGCCGCCCGGGTTGATGCGGCCTCGGCCGTCAACTCCCTCTGCAGTGGATTCAGCCATGGAAACCGGTGTGATGACCCAACGACGAAACCTTCCGACCCTGTTCGCCCTGGCCGGCCTTCTGGTGGCGGCCGGCTGCGCCAGCCCCTCCGGCACTTCTTCCTCGCCGAGCGCCTCTTCCGGGAGTCGCCCGGCCCCGATTGCGTCCAAGAGCGGGTCGCAGACGCAGACCGCGTCCTCCGACGATTCCTCCCTGCCGGTGGACCTGGACCCGATCGACTCCGCCCGGGACGAGACCGACCGGGTGGCGGCGATCACGTCGTCCCGCGGCCGGCTGATCGGTATGTTCGGCGAATCGATCGGCACGGGCGACCGACCGGCGGAACGATCCGGACGAACGAACCTCATGCAGGTCAGCTTCGCCTCCGATGGTGAAACCTTCGACCCGGTCATCGATCCGTCGGGTTCGTGGATGGCCTTTGCTTCCACCATGCATCAGGATGGCTCCAACATCTACATGAAGCGAACCGGCGGCACGACCGTCACCCAGATCACCAGCGATCCGTCGGACGACGTCATGCCCGCCTTTGATCCGTCGGGACAGAAGCTCGCGTTCGCCTCCAATCGCAGCGGAACGTGGGACATCTACATCACGTCGATCAACG
>SKZB01000462.1 GCA_007127615.1 Phycisphaerales bacterium
CAACGCGCACAATCACTTCGTGGGGTTCGAAACTCCGTCCGTCCGGGCCGACGAGGCGACGACCGTTCAATCGTTCGAGGCGTTGTTCGTACTCGGGAAACAACGCGGGCTGCGACGGTGACCGCCATCGCTCCTCACCGTTTCCGGCATGAAAAGAAATCAATTCGCTCGTGCCGTCCTGGTCAATGGTCTGCAGAAGAAACTCACGGTCCGAGATGGCGAGTTGAACCATCGTCGCCGGCAGGGCATTGGAGGAAATCTGTCGCCACGACCGACTCCAGATTCTCATCAGATCATCGGCCGCCATCATTTCCAGCCCGCGTGGGGTCTGGAGGACGAAGCGATCGTTCGTCTGTGTGGTCTGCGGGGCTTCCCCGGCTCGCGGCAGCAGCGTGCCGTTGAGCGCGACCGCAGTTCCGTGTTGTGAACCGAGTCGGGCTCGCGGCGGCATGGGTTGCTGCGCCGCTTCGAGCATGCGCCGCCACTCGCTGGTGCGGCGCCGGACGTCCGGCGCTTCATCCGGAACCTGAACCGCCGGATCGTCGAAGTGGTCCGCGACGAACCCCAGCACTTCGCGCGCCGTCCGGTCGCGGCCGAGATCGCGGGCGTGTTCGACGATCATTCCGACGTGTCGTTCGAGCCGTTCGCGGGTCACGGCGGAGTCCGTGGGCGTGAGGCGCAGCAGTGTGGCCAGGAAATCCAGACTGCGGGCGTGATCACTCCGCCGTTCCATACGACGGGATGCTTCGATGAGTGAATCAGCCGCCGCTTCGGAGAAGGGGTATCGCCACGCCACGCCGAGCAGACCCGAGGTCTCGGTGCGCGAGGCCTCACGGTGGGCGATGAACTCCGCCTCGCCGCGGCGGGCCGCATCCCGGTAGATCGCGCTGCCGTGCCGGTCGATCAGCACGCCGATGCGTTCGGTGGCCCACTTTCGCGCGGGTCGGCTTCGGTCGTCGTCACGCCAGTGGTGGGCGTGCAATGGGTCGGATTCGAGGATCGTCTGGTACTGCGCGATCGCGGCTTCGGGTTTTTCCTGCGCGAGCCAGTCCCCGTAGGCCAGCCGGTAGGCGATCTGTTGCGTTTCGTTCTGCGCAACGGCGGCCATGAGATCGAAAAACCGGTGAACGGCTTCCGTCTCGCCGATCCAGTCGCCGGGATCGACTTCGAGCAGCATGCTGAACAGGGACTGCCGCTGCCGGACGGCCTCCTCACGCGGCGCCCGCCCGATCGCCCGATGGGCAAGCTGCGCACTTTCGAGAATGAGCGGCAGACGAAGCTCACGCATGGCCAGCCGCAGGAGCGAAATCGCCGGGGTGGGATCGGCGGGGTTGGTGGCGATCCGGTCGCGCAACAGTTGCTCGGCCCGGTCCAGTGACATGTAGACCCGCAGTTCATCCGCCGTCGCGGCCACCAGTTGCGCACCGTCCGCAATGGCGTTGACCGGTTCGCCGGTGAGAACCCGATTCGTGACCGCACCCGTTCGGCGATCACAGATCACCAGTTCTTCCTCCGTGGGAATCAGCAGCGCATCGGTGGTCAACTGCACCCGGCCGCGCACCGGCCGCTGTCCCGGCCGGGTCGGACCGGTACCCGTTTCCGGGTACGTCCACACCGTCTGTTCGATGTCCTTGAGCGAAAACGCGCGGACATCCTGCCCGATCACGTAGAGATGCTCGTCATCCGCGAGCAGATAGGAGGGGCTGCCCCAGCGCGAAGAGTCGGTGGTTGAGTGACTCGCCGTCACCGCGCCGGTCGTTCGGTCGTACTCGTTGATCTGTCTCAGTCCCGGCATGAGTGCGATCACACGATCGTGCGTCACCACCGGTGCGCTGAGTTCCCAGGGCAGGCGGTTCTGTTCCTGAACGGACGGGATGAGGGGCACCGAGTGACGGCGAAGCCAGACCGTTTCGCCGGTCCGCGCCGAGAGTCTGGCGACCGCACCGATCGAACTGGCCAGGTAGAGTGCGCCGTCTTCGTAGGTGAGCGCGGAAAAGGCGCGCACCCCACGACGGATCGCGCCGCTGGAGACGATGTGCCGGTGCCAGCGGATCTGTCCGCTTTCCAGATCAAAGGCGAGAACGTAGCAACTCGACAGGGACTGCGGGCTGACCTTTCGCGCCACCAGGTACACCGTTCCGTCGTGGATGATCGGCATGCCGTGCGGAAAGAGCCCTTCAAATTCCTCCTGCCCGTCGAGCCGGTCCAGACGCCGGGACCAGCGCTCTTCCCCGGTCGCCTGGTCGAGGCAGATGATTCGTCCATCGCTCGATCGCTGCGTGCTGTAGGCGTGCCCGGTCAGGGTGATGACGGCACCCTCATCGACCGCAACGAGGCTGAGATCCATCGGGAGCTCGTCTTCGCGGTCGACGATGGTCAGTCGGGGGCGATCGGTGAACGGTTCCTTCCAGATCGGCTGCCCGCTCAGTCGGTCGTGCGCGGAGAGACGATGGCCCTGACTGATGTAAACCGCGGTCGGCGTCACGGTGGCAGCAACCGTCAACAGATGTCCATCTTCCCGGCTGGGAACGATGTTGCGGGAAAACGTCGGGCGGGCACTGCGCTCCTGATTGGTTCGCCGATTGTACAGCGATTCATCGAGCGGCACGGACCAGATGTTCTCCGAGACGAGCGCGGACAGATCCTCCGTACGGCTGCGATCGAACAGGGTTCGGCCGGCGGTCACCCGATCGCCGGTCTCGATCGCGTCGAGGCGGTCGAGTTGCTCGAGAAAGGGGAGGGCGGCCGGGCCGAATGTCGCGAGGGCGTCCCGCGCCTCCTGCGCGGTGGCCCGGTCATTCAGATGTCGAGCCGCGAGGGCGGTGAGATGCCAGGCGTGAAGCGCCTCCACGTCGTTGAGGTCGGGGTGATCCCGCGTTTCTTCGAGCAGTTCGAGGGCGGTCCGAAAGTGCGCGCGTTCAACCGCGCGTTGGGCGAGCGTGAGCAGCGCGTCGAGGCCGGGTTCGGTGAGAACGCGCGTCGTCACGAGTTGCTCGAACGCGCCCGCTTCCTGCATGCGGACGGCCCGCGGCGATTCCATGGTGCGGTACCGCTCCAACAAGGCGGGATCGCTCTGAAGAAGTTGCAGCACGCGGCGGCGGACGGCGATGAACTCACCGACCCGGCCGTCGACGCGGGGAACGACCCGGAATGCCGACTCATCCAGCAGTTCCTGAAACAGGCGGACCGCTTCGCCGAGGTTATCGTCCATCTGCTCCAGAGCACGCTCGAATTGGCCCCGGGCGTGGGGGGAGTCGTCAACAAAGACCGGGTTCTCCTGCTGTCCGGCGGCCGGACCGGTCAAACAGAGTGCGGCCAAAAGGCAACAGAGAGCGGTGGTGGTGCGAATCAGTTTCATGGCGAATCTACATTCTCGGTCGTTCGAGGCCGGAGCATTCGGTCAAGTCGTCATGAATGCTAGGAAGATTGGGTTGATTCTTCCGCTTGAATCGCCGATTCAGTTCAGGTCGACCTGCTCAGTTCTGGAGGCGTGCCATGGTGAACGACTCGGTCCCCCTTCCCCCGCAACCGGATGTCCGCGGAATCCGAGAGGTATCGGCCGATCTCGCGCGTCACCGCCGGGTCGTCCTGCTTCTGGCGGGCATCGTTCTGCTCAGCGCCGCCGATCTGATCATCACCGTGACCCACCTCCGATCCGTGGGCATGATCGAGGCGAATCCGATCGCAGCGTACCTGATCCGAAACACCGGTTCTCCGATTGTGCTTGGGACCTACAAGTTCCTGACCGTGGCGATCTGCGTGGCCGTGCTCTTTCGGATTCGGCGACATCTTCTCGGCGAGCTCGGAGCATGGCTGTCGGTGCTCATCCTCGCGGGCATGTCCGTGATCTGGCATCAGTACACCGAGCGGCTCGGCGATCTGGACGATATCGTCCTCGCGCAGGCCGGAAGCAGCGAGAACTGGCTCTTCCTCGACTGAAAGATCGGCCGGCGGTAGAGTACGCGGCATGATCGGAATTCTTTTGCCTCTCCGCACGGGTGGGCTTTATCAATTTTCCCGCCGCTCCCTTGGGTTCATCATGTTGATCATGGCCATACTGGCCGTGATGGCGTTATCCGGCTGCAACGTGTTGCAGCCGCCGGCGGTGCAGGTTCAGGACGTCGCGCAGATCGAAACGACTTCGGACGGTACCGTGCTGAACTTCCGGCTCGCCATGGGGAATCCCAATTCCGAGTCGTTGCAGTTGCTGGAGGTCTCCTACGAACTGATCGTTGACGGGCAGGTGGTTTACGAGGGACGCCGTGCTGCGCAACGGACGCTCGGGCCACGAACCGAAGCGGATATGGAACTTCCCGCGGTGATTCCGTTCGCCCGGATCGGCTGGGGTGAAGAGTCCCTGCCCCGCGGCGCGCCGTATCATCTGCGCGGGACGCTCCAGTACGTGACCCCGGGGTACATCGCCGAGATCCTCTTCGACACCGGAGTGCGGCGGCCGCGGATCGCCTTTGCCGATCAAGGCGAGATCACGCTGGATCGCTGATGTCGGAAGGGCGACCGTCGTGAGCGGCCGCAGGAGCGGGGTGGGTCGAGCGACAAAGGAGCGGGTCTCCGCCTGGCGATTGACGGCGGCTACTTTGATTTTGCGCCGTAGGCGACATCGCGCGGCATGGCGGAACCGACCAGTCGAATCTGGTACGGCTCGCCGCGCTCGATCTCCACGGACTGGTTGTCGTGCGGCACGATCGTCAGATCCACGGTCGCGCGCCGCAGAGTTTGACCGAGCTCGAATTCGAGTGTGAAAGGCGCATAGGTCTCGCCGGTGACGGGATCGACGTTCGGGATCACGCCGTCGAGGAGCTGGTACGTTTCGAGAATATCGCCCGTTTCCGGATCAAAGGTGGAAAGCATCAGCGCTTCGCTGACGTCATCCCATTCGATCGTGATGCCTTGTCCGGTGGCGGTGACGACCTCGATGAGGTTGCTGTGGACCAGTGTGGTGTTGGGATCCGCCGGTTTGGGTCCGAAGTCCACCCCGGTGCGCACCAGCGTCAGAATGCGGTCCATCGTGATTCGGCTGATGTTGTGGGTCGAGGCGGAGAGCGTGGTCTTCTGGTACGCGGAATAGGACGCATCCAGCGCCACCATCGTCGCGGCGAGCAGGAGACCGGTGATCCCCAGCGCGATGAGCAGTTCGATCAGATTGAAGCCGCGGCGAACCTGTCGGCGAACGCCGGTGAACGAGAGGGACTGTTTCACATGTCACCCCCTTCGGTGTAGGTCTGATGCAGGGCATCAACTTGAATGGGCCAGGGAATGCCGTCGGGCAGTTTGGCGTCCGGGTCGTAGCGCAGCCGAATCTCGCCGAACCCGTCGAACTCATCGTCGTCGATGGCGAGGCCTTCGTAGTCGCCGAACTCCGGCCCGAAGTACCCGATGGTCGTACTGAACGAGGCCAGGCAGGACCAGCAATCACTCGGGTTGAACATCAGCGGTTGTTGGCCGTTCTCGGGCCGGAACGTCATCAGCAGCGTGCCGTGCACATCGGCGCTGCCGCGGATGTCGAGAATTCCCGCCACAATCGTGCCGCGGAGTTTGATGATCGGTGTGTCTTCCGGATTGGCGAACGGATCGCTGGTGAACGAGCCGACGTCCATGGACCAGCCGGGCATCAAAATCGAACTCTTGGCCATCTCCTCGACATCGTTCGGGTTGAACGAGTTGAGAATGGACTGCAGATTGCTGGCATCCGGCTGGAGCGCCAGATCATCATC
>SKZB01000279.1 GCA_007127615.1 Phycisphaerales bacterium
AGGACAACTGCACCGTTCACTGCTTTCCCGGCAAAGACGTGACGATTGAAGAGGACGGCCACATCGGTCACGGCGCGGTGCTTCACGGCTGCACGATCCGGCGCAACGCGATGGTCGGCATGAACGCGGTCGTCATGGACGATGCCGTCATCGGCGAAAACGCATTCGTCGCGGCGATGAGCTTCGTCAGGGCCGGCACCGAGGTTCCGGCCAACACCCTCGTCGGCGGCATCCCCGCGAAGCCGATGCGCGAGCTTTCGGAGCAGGAAATCGCGTGGAAAAGCGAAGGGACGGGGCACTACCAGCACCTGGCGCGGCGGTATCTGGCGACCGCAAAGGAAGTCACGCCTCTGGAGAAGATTGAAGCGGATCGCCCGCGCGTGCCGGACCTGCTCTACAAACCGAAGCACGAGCAATGACGGCAGGAGATCGGCGGGGTCACGGTTCAGCGCGGAACTGTTCGATCTGCGCTTCGATTTGCGCCAGTTCCTGCGTCATGCCGTGCGAACGCGCGATTTCGGCGGCTTGTTCCGCGATCTCGATCGCCGTTTCATGCCGTCCCGCGTCGGCGTGGACGGAGGCGAGGATGAGCAGTGAGCCGGGATCCTGCCCGCCGAACTGTTCGACCAGGTACTCCGCCAGCGCCAGCGCGGCCTGTCGATCGCGCACCGCGGGATCTTGCGCCTGCGAGTAGAGCCGAATCAGCCGCACGAGAACCGGCATGCGTTCCGGTCCCGGCGGCAGGGCGTCATGGACGTGACGGTAGAGCCGGTCCGCGGCCGCTTCGTCGCCGATTTCGGCGGAGACATTCGCCAGCGTAAGCAGTGAGCCGAGATCATCGGGATGTTGCTCGACGTACCGGCGCAGCTCACGGGCGCCGTCCTGCAGCCGCCCGACGTTGATGAGCGTGCGCGCGAGATCGCGACGGAACCGCGGCGCGGCGGGCGCGATTTCGCTGGCGGTGCGGTACGAACTGATCGCCTCTTCGGGGCGGTTCATGAACTCCAGCAGCCGGCCGCGCTCCCAGTGAAAGGCCGGCCATTCGGGCAGCAGCTCGACCGCGCGGTCCATGGATTCGAGCGCGGCATCCATCTCGCCGAGCAGGCGGTAGACCTCGGCCAGAGACCGGTGGGAATTGTGGTACTGCGGGCGGTTCTCCAGCGCGACCCGGAGATGGGTTTTCGCCGCGCGGGCCAGCTCCTGCATGCGCTCCTGACGTCCCTCCTGCCGCGCGACTTCGGCGCGGCGGAGGATTGACTGCGCCAGATTATGCCGGGGCATCCAGCCGCCGGGATTCTTCGCCACCGTATCGCGCCACAGCGTTTCGGAGTTCTCGTAGATCAGCGTCTGCCGCCACGTCAGCGCAAACAGGCCCGGCAGCACGATGACGCCGAGGGCGATCCAGACGCGGGGCCGGGGGAGCAGATAGGCCAGGCCGCCGACGACGAACGCGATAAATCCGATGCTGGCGTGATAGACGAAGTGATCCGCCACGAACGAGAAGAGGTGGGGGTAGACGTTGAAGTAGCCCAGCGCGGGAAAGACCGTGCCGGCGTAAAGAGACAGCGCGACGAACGGTCCGCGGTAACCGCGCCGCAGCGCTTCGAGGCACGCCAGGCCGGCCGCGAGAAAGATCACCAGCGGCAGGTACTGCAGCGGATTGGAGGCGTCGATCTCCCACCGCGGATAGATGAACGTGAGCGGCTCCGGCCAGAGCATCTTGCCGGGGTAAAACACCAGGCCGCGCGTCGCGATCAGCGTGCGCTCAAGGAAGGAATGGTCGAAATCCGCCCCTTCCGCGCCGACCCACTCGCGTTCGATGGCGGCGGTGTTCATCGCGAGCAGGAATCCGACGACGAAAAACGGCGCCAGCGGCAGCAGTCTTTGCCAGGTGATCGGATGCCGCTGCCAGATCATCACGAGGATCAGAGCCGCGGGCAGTGAACAGGTGACGGTTTTGCTGAACAGCGCGAGCAGGAACAGACCGAGCGCCGCGGCGTACCAGCCCCAGGGTGAGCGTCCCCGGGATGAGCGGCGCCGGGGTCCGCCGGATGAGTCGTGCGTGGTGGTGAGAAACCGCAGCCGGTCGAAGTGAAGATAAGCCAGTGCGGCCGAGAGATAGAAGAAGAGCGAAAGCACGTTTTTGCGTTCGCTGACCCACGCCACCGATTCGACCATGATGGGATGCAATGCGAAGACCAGGGCGATGGCGAGAGCGCCCGGAACGCGCAACCGCACCAGCACGATCCAGAGCAGGATCGCGTTCATCCCGTGCAGCAGCACGTTCACCGCGTGGTAACCCGCCGGGTTCAGTTCCCACAACCGATACTCCACCCAGAAGGTGGTGAAGACCATCGGGTAGTACTGCGGCGTTTCGTAGGGAATCCAGATGCGCAGCAAACCGTCAAAGTCGCGGAGCAGTTCGTTTTCCGTGACGTAGTCGTTGTCATCCCAGATCCAGCCGGCATTCAATGCGGGCAGGTAGGCGAGGATGGTGATCAGCACGATGCCCGCCATGGCCCACGGCGCCCAGGCGGGCAGCGACCCCGGTTGGCGGGCCAGGTCGGTTGTCCGCGCGCTGTTCATGGGATGTTATCTCCCGCCGGATTGACCGTTCTCACGATCGGCGATCTGTCGCGCCGCATCGGCGATCAGCTCGTTCATCGTGGGATGGGGGTGGAGGGTGCCGGCCAGGTCATCGAGTTCCGCGCCCATCTCCACCGCCAGCGCGCCTTCACCGATCATTTCGGCGGCGCCGGTGCCGACCAGGCCGACGCCGAGAATCATTTTCGTGTCGGGGTCGTAGATGATCTTGGTCAGGCCGTCCGTGCGTCCCATCCCGACGGCCCGCCCGGACGCACCCCACGGCAGTTTGACGATCTCGTGGCTGACGCCTTCGGCCCTGGCCTGCCGTTCGGTCAGTCCGCACCAGGCGATCTGCGGGTCGGTGAAGATCGTGACCGGTACGGCCCGCACATCGAGCGCGGTATTCCAGTTGGCGATCGATTCCGCGGCGACGCGCCCCTGCGCGAGGGCGAAGTCCGCCAGCAGCGGCCCGCCGGTGACATCGCCGACCGCGTACAGCCGCGGGTCGGTGGTGCGCAGTTGATCGTCGACCCGGATGAAACCATCTTCGTCCAGGGTGACACCGGTTCGATCGAGATTGAGCTTGTCGGTGTTCGCGCGCTGGCCGAGTGCGACGATCACACGGTCGAATTCGGTGGTCTTCGGCGGGTTCTTGCCGGCAAAGGTGATGTGAACGGCCTTGCCGCTGAGGTCCGCATCGTCAACGGTCGTTTCGAGTGCAGCGTGCTCCAGGTCTCCGGCAAGCTGGCGCATGACGTTGCGGCTGAGATCGGTATCGACCGCAGGGAGCCACGCCTTGCCTTCGTGTACAAGCGTGACTTTGCTGCCCAGCGCGCGGTAAACGAGTGACATTTCGACGGCCATGTACCCGCCGCCGATGACGAGCAGCTTCTCGGGGATGGTTTCGATATCGAGCCCGCGGCCGGGGGTGAGAATGCGCTCGTCGTCAAAGGGCAGGGCGGACTGTTCGATGGGTCGGGAGCCGGTGGCGATCAGCGCACGTCGAAAACGGACGCGCGGCACGCTGCCGCCGACGACGTTCACGCGGCGGGCATCTTCGAAGTTCGCTTCGCCCTGCAGGTGTTCGACGTTCAGTTTCTTCGCCTGCGCCGCGAGACCCTTGCTGAGGGTTGAGCGCGCTTTGTCCAGCCAGGTGCGAATCGCATCGCGATCGATCGTCGGCGGGCCGTAGGTGACGCCGAACTGTTTCGCCCGCTCGCCGTTGCGAATCGTTTCGGCGATGTGGAGCAGCGTCTTGGAGGGGACGCATCCTTCGTGGAGACAGACCCCGCCGAGCGAATCGCGCGGATCGATGATGACGGACTCCACGCCGAGTTCGGCCGCGCGAAACGCGGCGGCGTACCCGCCGGGGCCGCCGCCGATGACGGCGAGATCGACTTCCTGTGTGAATTCACCGACGACCATAAGGAGAGAGCGACGAAGCGACGGAGGGGCGGAGCGACGAAGGGGAGGGCCGGCGTGAGGATAAGCCGACTCGAACAACAGGCCTGCGAGCTTCGCGGTCTTCCCACGAAGTTGGGGCTGAAAGGAATGATAGCGAAAAATCAGGCCTGCTTGTTCTCGAGACTGCGGATGAGTCCTTGAAGGACCCGGTCCGTCTCTCTCAGGTGCTCACGCAAGGCGGGATCGGCGACGAGAAGGTTCAACTCAACCACCAGCTCAAACTGGGTCTCAAGTTCGGCAAGCGACCCGCGGGCGAAGCGCAGGTGTTTGAGGTAATCGGGACGGGACTGGCGAGCATGACCTTCCGCGATGTTTGACGGAATTGAGACGGCACAACGACGCATCTGGCTGGTGAGGCCAAACTGTTCTTCGGCGGGCAGGCCGTTCGTCCACACATAGATGAGTTTGGCCAGCGCCATGCCCTTTTGCCAGGCAATCAAATCCCGAAATGTCCGCACACTGCTCATTCGAATCCCCTTCGCCCCTCCGTCGCTCCGTCGCTCCGTCGCTTTCCCTCTACATCACCAACCGCCCGGGGTTTTCCAGCTCTCCGATCACGGTCCGCATGAAGTTGATCTCATCCCCGCCGTCAATCATGCGGTGATCAAAGGAGTGGCTGAGCGGCATGATGAAGCGCGGCACGATCTCGCCGCCCACCACCCACGGCATCCATTTGGTCCGGCCGGTCGCGAGGACCGCGACCTGGGGCGGGGTGACGATCGGCGTGGAATAGCGGCTGCCGCCGACCGCGCCGGGATTGGAAATCGTGTACGTGCCGCCACGCGTGTCGTTCACCGCGAAACTCGCGGTGCGCGCCTTCTCGGCAATCTCCGCCAGCGCGACCGCGATCTGCGGCACCGGGAGTTGATCGGCATCGCGGATCACCGGCGCGATCAGGCCGCGCTCGGTGTGTACGCCCACCGCGATGTTGACGTACTTGCGGTAGATGATCTCCTGTTTTTCCGCGTCGTAGCTGGCGTTGAACATCGGATACAGACGCAATCCCCTGGCGACCGCGCGGATCACGAAGGCGAGCATCGTCAGCTTCGGCTGATCCGGCCCGAGCTCCTGATCGTTGTACTGTTTGCGCAGCCGCTCGAGTTCCGTGACGTCCGCATCATCGGAATCGGTCACGTGCGGGATCGTGGTCCACGACTGCGTCATGACCTTGGCAATGGTCTTCCGCGCCTGGGAGCC
Organism: Phycisphaerales bacterium; assembly: GCA_007127615.1. Taxonomy (GTDB): domain Bacteria; phylum Planctomycetota; class Phycisphaerae; order Phycisphaerales; family SM1A02; genus SKZB01. The sequence continues at coordinate 5,248 of SKZB01000279.1, forward strand.
GGCGACGCGCCGAACCTCGCCGTGGTGGTCCGTCTCATCCGTACCGGCCGGCAGTTCCGCGATGCGGTTGATGATCTGCGTGCTGCCCGTGGCGTGCGCGACTTGCTTCGTCGGTGCCGATGGCGGCTTCCTGCCGTCGCGCTGCGTTGTTGCGGTGGATGACGGCGATGAGGCCCCGCCGTCCTTCGCGAAGCTCTCCACATCGGCGCGGGTGACGCGCCCGTTCGGGCCGGAGCCGGGGATGATTTCGAGATCGACCTCCAGCTTTCGGGCGAGCTTGCGCACGGCGGGGGAGGCGGGCTTGCGACGTCCGGCGGATGCACCGTTGCCCGTGCCGATGCCCGTGCCGTTGCCAGTGCCAATGCCGGTCGCCGGCCGTGATGGCGCCGCCGTGGCGGTTCCTCCGCCGGATGACGCGTCCGTCCCGGCAGCCTTGGCCGGCGTCCGGCCTTTCTGCGACTCGGATGTGC
>SKZB01000252.1 GCA_007127615.1 Phycisphaerales bacterium
CGCGCGACGTGATCGATCCCGAGGCGGTGCTCGCCATGAACCGGGCGCTCGGCCTGATCTGTGAATTGAACCTCGTGGATCCCGAGCGGCCGAGCTGGCGGCACGGCTCGATCGCCTGGCGTCAGCGCTACCTCCGTTCGATCGCCGGCGCGCCGATCGGCGAGTTGCCGATCGATCGCACCATCGCCCGGCTCAAGTGGGCAGCGCTCACGCTGTTGATCGCGGCCCTCCTGCTGGGGGCGGTCCTCGTGCGATCAAGTACACTACCGTTGGTGGAGGCGACCCCGAAACAGACGGACTCCCAATGGTCGGCCGCCCACCGCCTCGTGGATGATGTCGTGGATCATGCGGGGCCTCCGTGATGGAACTGAAGGACTGAATCGAGAGGTTCGACCGTGATTCGTTTCACCAAAATGCAGGGGATCGGCAACGATTACGTCTACGTCAACGGCTTCGAGCAGTCGGTGGACGAACCGTCCGAACTCGCCGTCGAGATCGCCGATCGACACTTCGGCGTGGGCGGGGACGGGCTGATTCTGCTTCTGCCGCCCGAGCCCGGTGCGGATGCCGATGTGCGCATGCGCATGTACAACGCCGACGGCTCGGAGTCCGAGATGTGCGGCAATGGCGTGCGGTGCGTCTGTAAGCTCGCGCATGATCTCGGCCTCACCACCCGCCAGCCGATGCGGGTTCAGACCGGTCGCGGCGTCCTCTCACTCGACTACGAACTCGACGAAGACGGCCTGGTGCGCGATGTCACCGTCGACATGGGGGAGCCGATTCTGAGACTCGCGGAGATTCCGGTGGATGAATCGAAAATCAAAGAGAGCGAGAAATCAGTGCACACGTTCGAAGCGCACGGCATCGATTTCCACGCGGTCTTCGTCTCGATGGGCAATCCGCACGCGGTCATCTTCGCGCGGGATATCGCCGCGGTGAATCTTCAGGCGGTCGGGCCGGTTCTGGAGAAGCACGAAGCGTTTCCGAAACGCATGAACATTCACTTCGCGCACGTCCACGGCCGGGGGGAAATCACCATGCGCACCTGGGAACGCGGTTCGGGCATCACCCTCGCCTGCGGGACGGGCGCCTGCGCCGTCTGCGTCGCGGCGGTCCTCAACCGGCTCACGGACCGCGAAGTGCTGGCCCATCTGCCGGGCGGCGATCTCGCCATTCGCTGGGACGAAGCGTCGAACCACGTCTTCATGACCGGCCCGGCGGTCGAGGTCTTCCGGGGCGAGTGGCGGGGCGTGCCGGTCAACCGCTAGGTGCCGGACGGCAGAAGGAGCGAGACGAATCGAAACGAGACGAAACGAGGACGATCCCCGAGCCGGCCGCAAGGAGCCCCATCGCCATGCCCACCCCGCCTTACATCCCGTCCCTTGCCGCTCGCCACGAAGAACTCGTCTCGACCCTTGCGAAGCATGTCGCGATCCCGACCGGACACAGCCACCGGCCGGGGCTCGATGAGTACCGCGGGCTGCTCGCGGAGCGGCTCGAAAAACTCGGCGCCTCGATCGAACTGCGTACCGGCGATCCCCGGCCGTGGTGGCTCGATCATTCCGGCCGGTCGCGCGAAGAGATCGAAGCGGAGTCCGCGGATCCGCTGCCGGTTCTCGTCGCGCAGAGGCGGACCGATCGCGATTCGCCGCGCGTCATGATCGCCGGCCATCTCGACACGGTGCACGATCCGAAGGGATCCTTCCGTGAGATGACCATCGACCGCGGGAAGAAGTTGGCGACCGGCCCCGGTGTGGTGGACATGAAGGGGGGCGTGCTGATTGCCATTGCGGCGCTCGAAGCGCTCGCCGAGGCCGGGATTGACCTGAACTGGACGGTCGTCTTGAACTCCGATGAGGAAACCGGTTCGTTCCAGAGCGCGCGTATTCTGCATGATGTTGCCGGCGAGCATGATCTGGGAATCGCGATCGAGCCCGCGCTGGCCGACGGCTCGCTGGCCGTTGAACGCATGGGTTCCGGCCAGTGCATGATCGAGGTGTTCGGCCAATCCGCGCACGTCGGCCGCGAGTTCGAGAAGGGAATCAGCGCGGTCACGAAGCTGGCGGAAGTCCTGCTGATGCTCTCGAAGATGGCGCGTTCGCCGGAAGGACGGATCGTCAACGCCGGTCCCCTGAAGGGCGGCGTGGTGACCAACGCCGTGCCGGACTACGCCGCGTGCTGGGTGAACGTGCGCTACCGCGATCCGGAAGCGGGGGAGATCCTCGCGCGAATGATCGATGAGCTGGCGACAAGGGACGATGAGATGCCCCGCGTCGTGGTCCATCGTCAGTGGAATCGTCCGGCCAAGCCGAAGACCGATGCCGTCGAGGCGTTCGCTCAGGGCATTCGGGCGGCCGCAGAATCCCTCGGCCAGGAGCTTCCGTTCGCTTCGACCGGCGGGGTGTGTGACGGCAACATCATGCAGGCGGCGGGTCTGCCGACGCTCGACACGCTCGGGGTGCGGGGGGGGAATCTGCACCGGCCGGATGAATTCATCGAACTGGCCAGTCTCGTTGACCGCAGTCAACTTTTCGCCACGGTGCTCAGCCGGATTGCCGCGGGAGAATTGACTGTGCCCGCCGATGAATCTGTGGCACAATAGAAAGGACGCCGGGGGGATCCGTGAGAGGGCCCGCCGGTGCCCTGGGTCACGAACGAGTTCGTTGGGGTTCGGGTGGAACGACGGGCGCCAGTGGGAGGGCCGAGCGTTGCCACGTGAAGAGGAGAACACGCACTCACCGCACGATGCGGAAGCTGAACGCCATCACCGGAAGGCGTCGCTGTTCCTTCGCGCCTGCGAGCAGCCACCGGAAGAGCGGAAGGAGTTTCTGCGCGCTGCGTGCGGCGAAGAGACGACGCTGTTTCGTGAACTCGATGCGCTCTGCCGCGCCGATGCGTCGGATTCCTCGTGGCTCAAGTCGGGACGGCTCCAACCGAAGATCGATCTGAACGCACTCCTCGGAGGCACGATCGATCATGAAAAAATCGACATTCCCGGCTACCGCCTGCTGGAGGTCATCGGGACCGGCGGCATGGGCGTCGTCTACCGCGCGGAGCAGGAGCGGCCGCACCGGCTCGTGGCGATCAAGATTCTGCGCAGCGGTCTCGCCGGCGGCGAGCAGGGACTCATCCGCCGTTTTCGAGCGGAGGCGGATATTCTCGCGCGTCTGCAACATCCCAACATCGCGGCCGTTTACGACGCGGGAACATTCCGTACGTCGTGCGGGCACGAACAGCCGTTCATCGCGATGGAACTCGTTGAAGGCGTCACGCTCGGTGAATATCTCGATGCGAACTCACTCGAACTCGATGCGCGGCTTCAATTGTTTCTCGACCTCTGCGCTGCGGTGGAGCACGCGCATCGTCGCGGCGTGATTCATCGTGATCTCAAGCCCGTGAACGTTCTCGTCCTGCCGACGGGGCAGATCAAGGTGCTTGACTTCGGCATCGCGCGGGTGACCGCGGAGGACTGGGCCGCCACCCTGATCACGAGCGCGGGCCAGATGCTCGGCACCCTGGCGTACATGAGTCCCGAGCAGATCGCCGGACGGTCCGAACCGGTCGATGGTCGCTCGGACATCTACGCGCTCGGGGTGATGCTCTACGAATTGCTGGCCGGCAAGTTGCCCTTCGATCTGCGCGGGTGTTCGCTGCCGGATGCGATCATGATGCTGCGCGATGCCGAGCCGCGGCCGTTGGGCGAGACCACCCGCGCGCTGCGGGGGGATCTGAGCATGATCGTCAGCAAGGCGCTGGAGCGAGAGCCCGCGCGGCGGTATGCATCCGTGGCGGACATGGCGGCGGATGTGCAGCGGTTCCGCCTGGGTGAACCGGTCCACGCCCGTCCGGCATCGCGCCTCTACCGGACCCGGAAGTTCGTCCGTCGCCACCGGACGCTGGTGGTCACAACCGCGCTGACGTTCCTCATGCTCATCGGCGTGATTGCCGGTCTGTCGAAGTATGCGGTGGAGACCCGCGCGGCGGCGGAAGCCATTGAGTCCGCGCGGCAGGAGGCGCTGGCGGCCCAGCGCGATGCGGAAGCGCGATCCGAAGAGTTGCAGCTGGTCGTCGATTTTCAGGTCGGACTGTTGCAGGATCTCAGCGCGCGGACCATGGGCGAGCAGCTCTCGGAGCTGCTCCGGGCCGAGGTGCTGGCCACCCGTGAAGCGGAGACCCTGGCGGCGGGCCGGGAATCGGATCCGCGTCGCGCGGCGGCAATCTCGTTTCTCGAAAACTTCAACTTCACCAACGCCGCGGTGGCCTTGCTCGAGCATCAGGTTCTCGACCGCGCGCAGCGCCGGATCGATCAGGACTTCTCCGATCAACCGGTCCTTCGCGCCCGGCTTCTGGAAACCGTCGTCCTGATCATGCAGTCCCTCGGCCTGTACGAACGAGCCCTGCCCATCCAGCGGTCGATCCTTGATCTGCGCCGATCGCATCTGGGGGATGCGCACGCCGATACGATCCGTTCGCTCAATCTGCTGGCGGCGATCCACTTCGACCTGGGGCGGTTGGACGAAGCGGAACGATACTTTCGCATCGGACTGGATCAGCTCCGGGGGATCTACGGGGAGGGGCACATTGAAACCGCCACGATGATCAACAACATCGGCGCGGTGCTCTACAGCTACGGCCGAATCGACGAGGCCGGAAGGTACTACCAGGAAGCGTACGACATCCGCCGGCGTGATTCCGGCACCGAGGGCATGGTGACGATCCGTACCAAGATCAACCTCGGCATGGTTCGTGAGCAGCAGGGGCGGATCGAAGAGGCGGAAACGATGTTGCGCGAAGCCGTGGCGAGGTCCGCCCGGACGCTGGATGAAGACAACCTCGTTCGGCTGATCGCCGACCGAAGCATCGGTTCTTTCCTCGGGCGGCACGGCGCGTCTGATGAAGCGGAATACTTTCTCCGGCGGTCGGTCGAAGGCATGCAGCGCGCTTACGGCGATCACTTTCTCGGTACGATCCGAAGTCAGCTCGTGCTCGCGCAGTTCTATCTCCGGCATGATCGATATGATGAGGCGGAATCGATTCTTCTCTCGACCCTGCCGGTGGCGAAGCGCAGCTTTGGGATGAACTACAACGATACCCTGCAGCTCGCTTTCGAGCTGGCGCGGATCCACGCCGCCCGGGGCCGTTGGCGCGAAGCCATGCCGCTGGCCCGGGATGCGCACCGCGCGGCGATCGAAGTCTTCGGCCGCACTGCGTCGTACACCCGCGATGTGCTCAGGGCGAAATGCGACTGGTGGATCGAGCAGGGCAGGTTTGACGCCGCCGAAGCGCTTCTCCTCGAGGAGGTTGAGGCGCTGCTTGCGGCGGGCGGCGAGCGCGACGCGGTGACGAAAGAAGCCATGAACGCCCTGGCCGATCTGTACGACCGGCGGTATGAAGTTGAGGCCAAGGGACCCGACGCGGCACTGGCAGCGGAATGGCGCGAACGCGCTGCGGCCGGTGAGGTTGCGGGCCCCCACGGGGCGTCCGAACCGATCGGGGGGGGCTCGCCATGATCACCCGGAGAGGTCAACTGATTCCGCTTTCGGACCGGGGCTGAACCGGCCGCACGATCCGGCCGATCTTATCTCCATCCGTCCGCCGTTCGGGGAAAGATGCTCTCCCCGAAAGCCGCTACGATGGTTGTGTTCGTGCGGCGGGATCACCCCTCGGTGACACCGTGCCGCTCCACTCAGC
>SKZB01000491.1 GCA_007127615.1 Phycisphaerales bacterium
AGGTGAATATCCGTCTGCCGGTAGAAGAATCCGATCGCGAGCAGACCGGGCAGAAGCAACGCAGCCGCGGCGGCCATCGCCTCGCGCGGGCGTTGATCGGAAGTCCAGGAGGAGAGAGAAAAGATAATCAGAGCGACCCCGATCGATGAGACGAGCAGCGCGAGCTTCAGAAACCGCCCGCCGAGAAAGATGATCGCCGCACCGAAGAGCGTCAGCGCGAGGGCGGCATCCCACGCGCCGGGCCGGCGGCTCACCGCCAGCGGCCGGGCGGCGAGCCACCAGAGCGAACTCACCACCGCAATAGCGATGGTCCAGAAGAGCGCGGCTTCCACCACGGGCGGCGGGCGCAGGGTCCAGAGGACCGCCGCGGCGATGAGCACCCCTCCGACCGCGCGATCGAGCTTTGAGTGATGCCGCCACCCCACCACCGCGCCGACCGGGATGGCCGCGAGCGCGAGCACGCTCAGCCACTGCCAGCGCTGGGGGGGCGGGAAGGTCAGACCGTTCTCGACGATCGCAAGCGTCCAGCAGAGCGCCCCGGCGAGCGCCAGGGGGGGCATGATCACCGCAACCGGCCCGCGCCAGCGCGCCGGATGACCACGCCGCCGGACGGCCGACGTCGGCGACGACGACGGCAGGGTGAACCAGACCGCAAGCCCGGCCACGAGACCGCACGTCGCGCCCGGGAGCAGCACGGTGCTGAGTAATTCATTGAACGTCATCGGACGAGGGTATCGGCAGCAGATTGCGGGGCGAAGGCGTCAACCGCGCGCTTGTTCACCGCATGACTTATCGGCGGTGAAGTGGCGAACCATGCAACTATTGCGGGTTCTGCGGGCGCGATTCCGCGCGCGCGGGCGACATTCACTTCCTCTGCGGTCTCTGCCGTGTAGGTTGAACGTGGTGCGCCAGCCGCCTCACCGTGTTCCGGATATCGGACGAACGCTCCCGGCGGCGTCCGTGACGCACCGCTTGCTCTGATCTGAGATTTTACCCTGGGAGAGGAACGTTCTTCCCGATGAAGAAAATGCGCCGCGCCACGATTGCCCCCGCCGTCCTTCTCGGATGTCTCTTCGCCCTTCTGCCCGTCGAAGCGAGCGGCCATGCCCAAGCCGGGTCGACGGCGATCGATCCGGCCCTTCAGGAGCAGTTGGGCGGGGCCGAACCGGAGCAGATCGTTTCGGTCCTGGCGTTCCTGCACGATCAGGGCGACATCGAACGGCTCCATCGGCGGTTGCGGGTTGATCGCGCCGACCGCCGCACGCGAAACCGTGAGGTCGTGCGCACGCTGCGCGACACCGCGGATCTCTCCCAACGACGGCTGGTCGCGCACCTGCAGCAGTTGCAGCGCGTTGGTCGAATCGTTCGGTTTGAACCGATGTGGATCGCGAACTGTATTCGGATCGACGCCGCGCCGGAGGAGATCGAGGCCCTTGCGCTGCATCCCGATGTGAAGCACGTCTTTCACAACGCGGAGATTGAACCGGTGCGGAGCGTGGGCGACGAACCGAATGCCGCGCGACGGCGAAATGAAATGGCGGCGGCCGCCGATGTTCCGCCATTGAACCCGGGCGGCCTGGCCGGCGCGGTCCCGCCGGGAATCGCGGCGGTCAACGCCCCGGACGTCTGGGCGATGGGGATTCAAGGCAGCGGCGTCGTGGTGGCGTCGCTCGATTCGGGCGTGGACGGCGCGCACCCGGCGCTCGGCATGCGCTGGCGCGGCCATGCCCCCGGCTTTACGAACCATCCGCAGTGGTCCTGGTTCGACCCGGTGACCAACACCACCCAGCCGACCGAGTTCGATCAGTCGAGTCACGGCACGCACACGATGGGAACGATCCTCGGCGGCGCGCCCGGCCAATCGGTCGGCGTCGCGCCGAAAGCGCAGTGGATTCATGCCGCGGTCATCGATCGTGTGGACATTCCGACGACCGCGGCCGACGCGATGCTCGCGCTGCAGTGGGTGGTTGATCCCGATGGCGATCCCGACACCGTGCTCGATGTCCCGCAGATCTGCTCGAACGCATGGGGGTTGACGAGTTCGCACGGCTACCCGGAGTGTGATCAACTCTTCTGGTCGTTTCTCGATAACGCGCAGGCGGCGGGGGTGCTGATGCTCTTCGCCGCCGGCAACGAAGGGGTCGTCGGACTGAGGCGTCCCGCCGACCGGGCGACCGATGCGTACCGTTCCTTTGCGGTCGGCGCGATCGATCCGCACCAGGCGGACTGGCCGGTGCCGCTCTTCTCTTCCCGCGGCCCGACGTTCTGCACCGCCGGCGGCAGCGAGGCGACCAAGCCGGATCTCGCGGCCCCGGGGGTTTCGATTCTCTCATCGATCAAGAACGGTGCGTACGCCACCCGTCAGGGAACCTCGATGGCGGTGCCGCACGTGGCCGGCGTCGCGGCGCTCATGCTGGAAGCATGTCCCGAACTGACCCCGGAGACCGTGATCGACATTCTCATCGAAACCGCGGTCGATCTCGGCACGCCGGGCAAGAACAACCAAACCGGCCACGGCATGGTCGATGCGCACGCCGCCGTGCTGCAGGCGATCAACGGTTGCGGCATCCGGATCACGCTGCCGGACGGCGCGCCGGTCGCCGTCGCGCCCGGCGAATCCGTGACCTTCGAAGTCCACATCAATGAGACCAACGAAACGCTCGTCCCGGAGAGCGCGGTGCTCATGGTGCGCACCAACCGCGGCCCGTTCGTTGAACACCCGTTGGCGGAGATTGATCAAGGCGTTTTCCAGGCGGAACTCTTCGGCCGCGGGTGCGGCGACACGCTCGAATTCTTCGTTCGGGCGGAAGGAAGCGAAGGCAGCGTGCGCACCGTCCCCGCTTCCGCGCCGGAGGAACTCCTCCTGGCGGAAGTCGGCGTGGTCGTCGACGGCGAAGTCTTTGGGGAGGGCTTTCAGAACGGTCTGCCCGCGAACTGGAGCGCGAGCGGACTCTGGGCGATCGGCCAGAGCTGCCCGGTTCCCGGTGAATGCCCGGCCGGTGACGGGGACGAGCCAGACTCCACGCCCTGGGCGTACTACGGCCAGCCCTCCACGTGCACCTATGACACCGGCACCCAGACGACCGGCGATCTGATCAGCGCCCCCATCACCCTGCCGCAGGTCGCGGGGGAAACCGCCATCACGCTGGAGTTCTGCTACGCGCTCGAAACCGAAGGGTCGCCGATGTTCGACCGTGCGCTCTTCTCGGTGGCTGGCGGCCAGGAGACGCAGTTGCCGGACGCTTTCCTCTGGACCACGTACACCGAAGATCTCACCGCCTACGCCGGGCAGACCATTCAGCTCCGCTGGCGGTTCGACTCCATCGACGGCGTGCTCAACAACTTCCGGGGGTGGCACGTGAAGAACGTGCGCATCACCGGCGGCATCATCGCGTGTGAAGAACCAACGTGCCCGGCCGACCTCAACCTCGACGGCGCGGTCAACGTGCTCGACCTGCTCGAGTTGCTCGGTGCGTGGGGGGCGTGCGCAGATGAGTGCCCGGCCGACCTCACCCGTGACGGCGTGGTCAACGTGCTCGACCTGCTGGAGTTGCTCGGTGCGTGGGGGCCGTGCGAGTAAGCACACGCCCCGGTGAGGATTCACCGCGCGGGGAGGATCGGCCCCGCTCCGTGGCGGGCGCTATTCCCCGATGTCTTCCGCCCAGAGGTCCGGTTTCTCGCGCTGCAAGCGCTTCATCAATTCAACGCAGCGGGGGTCATTGAGGACGATAACCTCCGCACCGTTCTCCTTCATCCACGATTCCGCCCCCGTGAAGGTCTGATTCTCGCCGACGATCACGCGCGGAATTTTGAACAGAATCGCGGTCCCCGAACACATCGGACAGGGGCTGAGCGTCGAAACCAGGGTGAGCGTCTTCCAATCCCGGCGGCGGCCGGCCCGGCGAATACAGACCACTTCCGCGTGCGCCGTCGGGTCGCCGGATTGAACGCGTTCGTTGTGGCCGCGCGCGACGATCTGCCCCGAATCGTCAACAAGGACGGAGCCGATCGGGATGCCGCCTTCGCGCCAGGATTTCCCGGCCTGTTCGATCGCGGCATCGAGCCATTCGGTCAGGCGCCTATCATCCATCGGTTTACTTCTTTCCTTGGGAGAGCAGATTCATGCCGTCGCCCGTTTCATCAGCTTCAGGTCAATCTCAGACCGTATCAGACGTATCGGCCGAAAAGCAGGCCGGACTTGCCGATCCGCAGGAAGTGCACCACGGGATGCGTTCGCTGGACATTTCCGGCAATACGCGCATCCCCATCCTGATGGAGTCCGTCGGCGCGCTCAGCCGCGCCGAAGATCCCCAGGAAGTGCTGCGCATCTTTACCCGCGCGATGGTCAAACTCAATGGTCCGCGCGGATACGTTTCGCTGTCCACCCGCGGCCTCAAGCCGGGCGAATACCGAATCACCCGCATGCTCTCCAACGAGGGCGACGCCACGATTGACTCCGTGGACCCGTGGTCGACCCGAGAAGACATTCCGGTACACACCGGCGGGTTCTTCGGCGAGATCATCCGGCAGGCGTACCCGGAAGTCATTCACGATCTCGATATCAGGAATGATCCCGTTTTCGGGAACCAACTGGCCGAGTACCGCAGCATGATGGCGGTGCCGATCTTTGACAACGGCGAGCCACTGAACTGGGCGATCTTTCTGCTTCACGATCCCGCGCCGTTCACCGTTCAGGGGCTGGAAGAAACCATTCTGCGCGCCAATCTGGTCGGCGGCACGGTGCGCAAAGTGCTGGCGATGCGCGAGCTTCGCGAAGCCAACCGACGTATCGAGCGGGAGGTCGAGCAGATCTCGCGCATTCAGCGAACGCTGCTGCCGGAGAAGATGCCCGACATCCGCGGCATGACGATCGCGGCCAGCTACGAAACGTTCAGCCAGGCGGGCGGGGACTACTACGATTTTCTGCCCCTGCGCCGGCGCGAGGACGGCACGCCCGACCCGGACGCGCCGTGGGGCATTCTCATTGCCGACGCCTCGGGTCACGGCCCGGCGGCGGCGGTGGTCATGGCGATGCTGCACGCGATCCTGCACGCCTACCCCGCGATGCCGAAGGGCCCGGCGGAAGTGCTCGAACACACCAACCGGCATCTTTGCGCCAAACGGATCGAGAGCTCGTTCGTCACCGCCTTCTTTGCGATCTACGACCCGCAGACCCGCGAGCTGCGCTATGCGAGCGCGGGTCACAATCCGCCCCTGGTCAAATGCCCCGGTTCCGGCGGCGCGGTGAAGCGGCTTGACGAGGTCGGCAGCGTTCCCCTGGGCGTTCTGGAAGAGACCACTTACGAGGAAGCCATCCTCACGCTCGGAAAGGGACAATCACTGGTCCTGTACACCGACGGTATCGTTGAAGCGAGTTGTCCCGGTGGTGAGATGTTCGGCGTGGCGGGCCTGGAAGCGGCCCTGACCGAATGCACCGGCGAACCCAAGTGTGTGATCGGCTCGATCGCCGAGGCGCTGCGCTGTCATGAAGCGGACGTCAAGCCGTCCGACGATCAGACACTGGTCATCCTGCGTCTCCTCGATGATTGACCGATTGACCGATTGACGCTCTGGCCGATCGACATCCGCCGCCCGCGATCCGCGGCGCTTGAAGGTATGCTGGCGGCGGGCGACCGTCGGTCACGGACGGGCCGC
>SKZB01000466.1 GCA_007127615.1 Phycisphaerales bacterium
CCTCGAGGATCGCGCGGCGTTCGATCGGATTGGCCATGAGCATCGCATCCACGCGCCCCTGCTCGATGATCGAGTAGGCGTGCGTGCCGATACCGGTGTCCATGAACAGTTCCTTGATGTCGCGCAGGCGCACCTTCTTACCGTTGATGAGGTACTCGCTGCGGCCGTCGCGGTAGAGTCGGCGGGCGACGTCGACCTGTTCGGAATCGAAATTGAGCAGGCGGCCGTGCGGATGGGAACTCTCGATACGGCCGATGTGGTCGGCTTCGTCCTCGGATCGTTCGAGCACGGGATTGTCGAAGGTGAGGGTGACGCCGGCGGCCCCGACTGGCTTCCGCGAGGAGGAGCCGGCGAAAATGACATCGAGCATCGCATCGCCGCGGAGACTCTTGGCGGAGCGCTCGCCGAGCACCCACTTGATCGCGTCGACGACGTTGGATTTACCGCACCCGTTGGGACCGACGATGCCGGTGATCGGCTCGTCGAATCGGAACTCGGTCGTGTCGGCAAAGGATTTGAAGCCGGAGAGCGTGACTTTAGCAAGACGCATGTGGCGGTGACCTCCTGTCATGCCCGGGCTCGATCCTCGAGCGCCGTTGGGGGATATGCGAGACGCTGCGGTAAGGAGTCGAGATATCGCCGGGTCGATCCACCACAGTCTTCACAGCTTAGCAAATCCGGTCCGTCGGTACATGAGAATTCACGGTCGATCAGTCCCGATTGCCTCGACGCGGCACATCCGAGGAGCCGCCGATCGACGGCGACGGCGACAGCCGATCCAGATCACTGATCGGCCCCATCTCCTCTTCGGGGTCAAAATCGGCCCAATCCGATTCAGGATCGGCGAATTCCGGCCGCTCCACCACCTCGGCTTCCTCGCCCTGCCGGAGGATCGCGGCCCGGATCCGGTCCTGATCGGCCTTGAAATCTGCGGAGATGTAGTCCTGCCGCCACATCTGGTAAAGCGCGCCCACGGTCTCGCCGTAGGTCATTCCCAGCCCCGCCGCCGGCCGCTCCACCGTGGTGGTATGGCCCAGGAACTGCACGAACTCTTCCAGTACGGGCTCAACCCGATGAATCTCTCCCTGCAGGTCCGTGCCGTTACGACGGAAGAAGACTTCCAGTTCATCGCTGTCATCGAGGTCCTTGACCATAAACCGATTCGACCACGCCTGGACGAACACCGGCCGGTCAACCTCCATTTCGTCGCCGCCGAAGAGGACGATCCGCGGCTTGCCGAACTGCGTGATGTAGATCATCGGATGTCTGGAGGCGACGACATCGAGGATGAACTTGCCGTCCACGGCGTAGCGCCGCAGTCGCGGATCATTCCGTTCCACCAGCGCTTCGTAGGCCGCAAGGCGCACATCCACGTCTTCATCATCCAGCAGATCATGGAGTTCGCTGTTGATACGGGGATACACGGGCATCCCGCCGAGCAGGTCGATCGCCATGAGACGGTTGTCCAGCGATCCGGTGTGCGCCAGATCGATCAGATAGTTGATGACGAGGCCGTCATTCAGCTTGGCCCCCGCGCGCAGCGCCGCCAGCCGCGGCAGCTCTTCGGGATAATCGTACAAATCCTTGATCACCGGCAGGGCCCGCTCCCCGAGCGCCTGCCAGCGCCAGGAGGCGGTCATCGCATCGGACGGATCGGCCAGCAGGGCGCGGCGGATCGAGACCGCGACGGATTCGACGTTCGCCTGGCGGATCGTCATGTGTTCCAGCAGCGTGACAAACTCTTCCGTGCGATCCCGGTAGGACGGTGGCACCGTGATCTCGATCGAGCTGTCCGACTCGCCGCGCGCGGTCTGGTCCCGCTGACCCCGCTCCTGCGGGAAGCGGGTGTTAATCGCATCCTGAAGGATGGTGGCCCGAATATGGCTCGGATTGAACAGCCGCAACTTCAGCGGCATGTCCCGCTGCACCTCGCCGCCGTTGAGAATCATGCCGGATGTGCGTGTGATGGTGTCGCGCTCGACCGCGCCGGGCTCCGCGAATGGATTGACGAAAATCGGTCCGCGGGCGCGGGCGATCGGGAAGGCCTGCCCGCCGCCGGTGGACAACTGCCCCGGCCGCAACTCCGTCGTATAGAGCGTTCCGCCTTCCAGACTGGTGGTGCCCGTCCGCGGATCGGCGTAAACGCGGACATCGAAGCGCGTGCCGGGAATCCTCTGCCCGCGCATCGTTCGTCGTCCGACCGCCGCCGGGGGAATGACCGCTTCGACCACGACCACCGCGGTGTCCATTGAATTGAGCATCGCTTCGGGCTTGATGTGGCCGTAGCCTTCCCGCTCGCTGCCGATACCGCGGCGTGACATTTCCTGAACCATGTGGGCGCGCAGTTGCGGCGGAATCTCGCGTGATCCGGTGCCGTTGAGGCCGACCACCAGACCGTAACCGCGGGCCACGACCGGACGGTAGCCGTCCAGCATCGCTTCGGAGGCCACCGTCCCCCGCATCATGCGCGGAATGTCGAGCGCGGCCGTGTTGACCTCCGCGCGCGCGGCCTGCGGCCGCGGCGTGGCCTTCTCCACGCCCGAGCATCCCACCATGCTGAACATGCTGAACATGCCGAATGCCCCCAGCAACAGAAGCAGCAGCAACGAGGGGACATACACGACGCGAAAGCTCTTCATGCGCACCTTCCATCCAGAGTGGGCCCGTGGAGTCCCATGACAAACCGTCCCGCCGCGCCGGATCCCGACCGGAGGTCCGACCATCCGGCCCGATCCCCCGGTGCAACCCGTTGAAACCGCTCGGGATAACCCATCAGGATACCGCCCCGGGGGGTTCCGCTCAATTTTTCGCGCCGGCCGTCTGCGGTTTTTCCGTTCGGGTCATGGTCATGATCTCATCCACCAGCTTGCCGATGCCCTCATCGACCTGATGGATCCGCTCCGCCGACATGTACGCGGGGGTGGAGACGATTCGACGCTCACGATCGATGTGGATCTCCTCGGTCGGGCGATCCTGGTGCGAGGCCCCCATTTTCTCGAGCGCTGCGGCCGTTTCCCGGTCCGTCCCGATCGTCAGCTCCACCCCCGGGAAGAGCTTCGCGCCGATCGCCGGGGCGATACAGATCAATCCGAGGGGTTTCCCCGCCTCGTGGGCCTCCTTCAGCACCCGCTCGAGATCCGGGTTGACCTCACACGCCGGCCCCTTGGTCGCAAAGCTGCACAGATTCTTGGCCGCGCCGAACCCGCCGGGCAGGATCACCGCATCGAAATCAGTCCCCTTCACTTTCGCCAGATCCTCGACCTCACCGCGGGCAATGCGGGCCGCCTCGATCCGGACGTTCCGCTTCTCGTTCATCTCATCGCCGGTTCCGTGATTGACCACGTGCATCTGTTCGACATCCGGCGCCGCGATCGTGACATCCGCGCCGCGTCGATCGAGGTGCAGCAGGGTGATGACCGATTCGTGAATCTCCGAACCGTCAAAGACGCCGCAGCCGGACAGAATGACCAGAACTTTCTTCATGACCAACCTCCATCGAGTGATTGGGGCGGCCCGCAGTCGATCGCGGACCCGCCGACACTGTTTTCTTGTCAATTTCGCGATCAATTGTTCACGACGGTTCGCGACAAACTGCGCTACGACATCCTACCCCGCTCCCCCGCGCCGTGCCGCCCCCCGGCCGGCAATCCCGCGGTCCCCGGACGCTCGCCACCCGCGGCCGGGTTGGCCGACCTTTTCATGCTCAGCATCCCGGCGGCCCGACGACGCCCGGGCTCCGGCAAGCGCCAATCGATCCGGATGCCGATCCCGCCGTGCCGCGCGACGCCACGTGGGGCAGGTTCACTGTGAGGCGCTTCAGGAATCTGCGCAAGTGACCCGCACGGATGAGAGGTTTTCGGGAGAGGCACAAAGGCACGGAGGCACGGAGGCAATGAGCGACGAAGCGACGAAGCGACGGAGGGACGGAAAATGTCTGAAGGGTGCCATGCTTCGTCCCGCCCCCGGAAATGGGCGAAGCATGTGGTGGGGCGACGTTCGTGGCGGGGGTCGAAGATGCACGGGCGCCGGAGTGTCGCCACGGGTGAAGTATCGGGCGCCACCGACCGATGCGCAAATCCGTGGAAGCGATAGGTAAGAGGCATTGGGGGCGGCCATGGCCCCTGAGCCCTTTCGGGGAGAGCCAGGGGGGACTTGTCTTCAGGATTAGGGGGCTGGCGGCGAAGCCCCCAGGGGATGTGCAATCGTTACTCGTTACCCACACGATTTCCTGAAGACCCGTTGCGATATCGACGGTGCGCGTTCGGAGACGGACCAGGTCACGCCACGGTGATCGACCGATCGAGATACACATCCTGAATGGCGTTGAGGAGTTTGACGCCCTCTTCCATTGGGCGCTGGAACGCCTTGCGGCCGGAGATCAGGCCCATCCCGCCCGCACGCTTGTTGATCACCGCCGTTCTGACCGCATCGGCGAGATCGCTCTCACCGGATGACGCCCCGCCGGAGTTGATCAGACCGCACCGGCCCATATAGCAGTTCATCACCTGATAGCGGCAGAGGTCGATCGGGTGATCGCTGGCGAGATCGTCGTAGATGCGTTTGTCGAACTTGCCGTAGGAAGAATCCCCGGTGTTGAGCGCGGTGTAGCCGCCATTCCCCTCGGGAAGCTTCTGCTTGATGATGTCGGCCTGGATGGTCACCCCGAGATGGTTCGCCTGGCCGGTGAGGTCCGCCGAAAGGTGGTGATCCCGCCCGTCTTTCCCGGGGGCCTTGAACTTGTTGTTGCGCAGGTAACACCAGAGGATCGTCGCCATGCCGAGCTCGTGCGCGTGGGCGAAGGCCTCGGCGACTTCCTGGATCTGCCGGCCCGACGCATCGCTGCCGAAGTAGATCGTCGCGCCGACCGCCGCCGCGCCGAGGTTCCACGCCTCCTGGACGTTGCCGAACAGAATCTGATCGAACTGGTTCGGGTAGGTGAGCAGCTCGTTGTGATTCAGCTTGACGATAAAGGGGATCCGGTGGGCGTACTTGCGGGAGACCGAGCCGAGCACACCGAAGGTCGTCGCGACGGCATTACATCCTCCTTCGACGGCGAGTTTGACGATGTTTTCGCCGTCAAAGTAGATCGGGTTCTTGGCGAAGCTCGCGCCGGCGGCGTGTTCGATGCCCTGATCGACGGGAAGGATCGAGAGGTAACCCGTGCCCCCGAGCCGGCCGTGGTCGAGAATCATCTGCAGATTTCGGAGCACCTGCGGATTGCGGTCGGACTGGGCCCAGATGCGGTCAACGTAATCCGGCCCGGGCAGGTTGAGGTGATCCCGACTGACCTTGGGGGTGTGTCCGAGCAGATCATCCGCGTCGGTCCCAAGCAGTTCGGCAATTTTCGATCCGGCGGTCATGGTGGTCATGTTCCTCGTTCCTGTCATCCCTGGGTTCGGTGAAGCGTTTCGCATCATAGCAGAGACGGGCTGGCGACACTCCGGCGCCCCTTCGGGGCTTTCACGCCCGTGCGCCTCCCCTCCCTCCGTCGCTTCGTCGCTTCGTGCCTTCGTGCCTTTTCTGATTCCGTGCGGGTCACTTGCGCAGGCTCCTGAAGCGCATAAAAAAACGCCCGCAGCACAATGCTGCGGGCGCGTCAATGAACTGGATATTTTCGTTGCC
>SKZB01000246.1 GCA_007127615.1 Phycisphaerales bacterium
CCGCCAGTGCGGGCAACGGCTCGGAACGCCCCAGATCGGTGCGGTTGATCACCAGTCGGTCGTCCGCGCCGAACGTTTTGGCGAAGGTTTCAACCAGTCGGCGGTGGGCGAATCCATCCTCAAACAGCAGACGGTCATCGAACAGTGACGAAGCCCCGGCGGCAACCAGCGAACCCTGCCACGGCTCATTCGGGCGGAGCCAGACCATCAGCGGCAATCGGGGGGCCGGATCGCCGGAGAACATTTCTGCGCTCAAGAGATCCACTTCGCCGTACCACATGTCCCGAATCTGTGTTCGGTCGGAGGTCGTCGCCAGAACCGTGGGGTGATAGCCGAGTTCGGTGAGACGCTCACGATCAAGTTCGAACGGCGTGGCCGCGCTGAAGAGCAGATTGCCGTTGGGAATCATGCGCATGGCGCGGAAATCCTGGTTCCGCGCGGTGCAGCGGATCATGAACCGCACCGGCCGCGGGGCGGGGTCACCCGGCACGGTCTGCGAGAATTGATCCAGCACGAGACCGTCGATGGGGCGCAACCCGAACGCGGCCAGAAGTTCCTCCGGCGCCTGGTCGGCCCGGATCAGCGAGAACCGTTGTTCACCTTCGACCCGTTGCACCCGAACGTCGTGTCGACTGCCGGCGACGATGACGCTCCGGCCGGACTCCATGAAACGACGAATGCGTGAGATCTGCGCGGAACTGACCTCACCCGGGTTCATCCAGAACAGCGCGTCCAGCCCACGCGGCAACGGTCGATCACCGTGGACCTCGACCGGAACGACCTCGCCGTATTGCTGCAGAAACTGCCGAAACTGCCGGAAAGACCCCTCTTCGACCGCCAGTCCGAAGACGGGTCGGCGGGGATCCTTCATCTGTTCGATCTGTCCCGTCAGCAACGGTTGCAGACGCGGCAGATGATCCGGCGAAACGCCGTTGATGATCGCCGGTGCGTGGGGGCCGTACCGGATCTGCAGCGATGACCAGACCGAGGTCTCGGCAAAAGCATCCCGCGTGACCGTGCGCACCCGGAAGGGGGCGGCCCGCTGCTGCGCAGCGTGTTGTTTCATTTCCGGATCGTCGTGCGGATCGATGACCTGGTAGTCGATTTTTCCGCCGGCTTCCCGTTTCAACGTGCTGAGAAAGTCCACCACCTGCCGTTCAAGTTGCCGCATGTGCGAGGGCATGTGCTCGCGGCCGCTGACGTAGTAGGTGATCAGCACCTCGTGCTCGAGGTTTCGCAGTAACTCGCGCGTTTCGGGCGCGAGCTGCATGAGCTTGACGCGGCTCATTTCCATCCGCGCGTTGGGCACGTGCGTGGTGATGCGCACCGCGAAGATCGCGATCAGAAGCAGCATCACCCCGCCCAGGACGATGAGGAAAAGATCGAGGCGTCTCATGTTCGTTGACGTTCCAACAACTGAACGTTCAGCCAGAGAAAGAGGCCGATGAAGAGAATGAAGTACGTCAGCGAGCCGATGTCGATCACACCGCGGACGAATGAATCGTAGCGCGGCATGACGGAGAAGTTCTCGTACAGAACCGTGCCGAGACTGAGCGCGGGGATCAGGCCGTCCAGCACCGCGACGACCTGCTCCTGTCCGCTCAGGACAAACGCAAATCCGACGATCGCGCTCAGTACGAACGCGACGATCTGGTCGCCGGAAATGGCGGAAAGGAACATGCCGAAGGCGAGAAACATCCCGCCCAGCAGTATCAGTCCGATGTAGCCGCTGATGATCAATCCCAGGTCGGGGCTGCCCAGCACCATCAGCATGATCGGGATCGGGAGGGATCCGACAAGAAACAAGCCGAACAGGCCCAGCGCCGCAAGGTACTTGCCCATGACCGCCTGCCCGGTGCGGATGGGAAGCGTCAGGAGCAGTTCAATCGTGCGCGTCTTCTTTTCTTCCGCCCACAACCGCATCGTGACCGCGGGGATGAACAGAACCATCAACAGCGGCATGAGATCGAAGAAGGCGGTCATGTCCACCGTGCCGGTCAGAAAGAACTCGTTCATGAAGATCGAGTTGGCCAGGATGACGAACGCGATGGTGTAGACATACGCGATGCTGGAATCGAAATACGCGCCGAGTTCGCGAGCCGCGATGATGCGGATGCCTTCGAAGGAACCGGCGTGGTGGGTCGCGACGGTCGCGCTCATGTGCGTTTGCCTCCCTTGCGGACAATTTCCAGTACGGCTTCTTCCAACGAAGTGTTTTTCTCATCCGCGACCGCCCGCAGTTCGGTGACGGTGGTGTCCGCCAGCAGTTGGCCGAGGTTGATGATCAACAGCCGTTCGCAGGTGGCCATGACCTCGGCGAGAATATGGCTGCTGAACAGGATCGCGCGGTTCGGGCGCAGCTCACGAATGAAGTCACGGAACGCGGCGACCTGCAGTGGGTCCAGTCCGTGCGTGGGTTCGTCGAGCAGGATCACCTGCGGATCATGCAGCAGCGAGGCGGCGAGACCGATCCGCTGGCGATAGCCCTTGGAGCACTGATTGATCCGCTTGCCGAGGACCGCTTCGAGCTGGCACTTGCCGACCACCCAGTTGGTGCGCTGGGTCAGATCCCCTCCGCTCATGCCGCGCACCTTGCCCATGAACCGCAGAAAGCGGTCGACGCGCATCGTTTCGTACATCGCGTTGTGCTCGGGCAGGTAGCCCAGGCGCTGACGCACCGCGAGGGGATCCTTCCTGACATCAAAGCCGGCGACTTCCACCGTGCCGGAGGTTGGCGGCAGCCAGGTCGAAATGGTTTTCAGAACGGTGCTCTTGCCGGCTCCGTTGGGGCCGAGAAAGCCGACGATCTCACCGCGTCGAATCTCAAAGCTGACGCGGTCCGCCGCCAGGGTCGAACCGTAGCGTTTGGTCACCTCCTTGACGTCGATCATGACGGATTGATCGGTTCGGTCCGAAGCTGTCGGTGCTCCCTTTGCGTCCCGCTTCGGATCAACGGTGGCGGTCGTGGCACCCTGGTGGTCAGTCACGGTCATGGCTCCTGAACATGCGGTCATCCTGCCTGTGGACCCGGGTCGGGAACGAGTCGTCGGGAACGGGCCGTCGGGGTTGCGGGAAAGTGATCCGGCGCGGCCGAAACAGTGTACGCGAGGCCCGGAAACTGAAAAACGGGATGCACGCCGTGAATCGCCCGCCTCGAGGCGCGTCCATCGCGGAGATCATCCGATACTGCGGTCCATCCCCAGCAGGGTGAACAGTTCCATCCGGCTGGGACCGCTCTGCAGGAAAATGCCGTGGAGCTTGCTCGTCGTCGTCCACGAGCCGGGTTTCTTCACCCCGCGGTAGCACATGCAGAAGTGCTGGCACTGGAGGATCACCGCCACGCCCTGCGGCTGGAGGTGTTCCCAGATCGCCTCCGCAATCTGCGCGGTGAGTTTCTCCTGCACTTGCAGACGCTTGGCGTAAGCGTCGACGACGCGGGCGATCTTGGACAGGCCGACGACTTTGCCGTCGGGAATGTACGCCACGTGGGCCTTGCCGACGAACGGCACCATGTGATGCTCGCAGTGGCTGTGCAGTTGAATATCGGTGACGAGAACCAGTTCGTTGTAGCCCTCGACCTCACTGAAGGTTCGCTGGAGGTACTCGGCCGGATCTTCCCGGTAACCGGCAAAGTGATCGCGCATGGCGCCGATCACGCGCTGGGGCGTGTCGAGCAGACCTTCCCGGTCGGGATCTTCACCGATGTACGACAGCAGGCCGCGCACGTACGCCCTGGCCTGCTCGTCGTTGATCCCGCCGTTCGACGCCGCCGCGACGGAAGCGCTTCCGGGAAGGTCATCCGGTGTGGCGGCGTGATCGGTGCCGGTGGTTCGGTTCGGGCGGGAAGACGATGCGAGTTGCTGATCCGGGTCTGACATGGGAATCGTGGATGGCTTTTGTTTGGTTCATCGATCTGGATGGCAATGGGGTGGGAACTCCGGCGGGACGCCGGCCGAAACGGCTTCTCGCGGCAGGGTATTCGCCATCGATCCGCTTCTGTATTCGGGTGACTGTAGGGGGGAGGCGGGAATCCCGCCACCCCGCGTTCGACTCGGGCACGCTTTCGCCGCGGGCGGCACCGTCGCGGCCCGTGGGGCTTCGCCGCAAATCAGCCCATTCTACATGATCGGCATGGACCGATCGGCGGAACGGTCCGATCAACATCGATGATGAACGGCGTTCGATTTGGCGGGCGCCCCGTGACGGCCCCCTGATTGTTGCCAAGTGCAGAGATAAGCCCCGAAGCGAAGAATATTCACTCAGTTTGTGAGGCAGCATGCGCGCCAAGCCGCTCACCCTGATCTGCTCCCTGCTGGCCTGGATCGCGCTTGCGATCGGCGGCATGGGGCTGAAGATGAAATACGGACTCACCCCGGGCGCGGTCGCCGCGGATGCGCCGGCACAACTGACCGGCGAACTTCGCAATCGCGTTCAAGCGGCGGACGGTCGATCCGTTATGTTTGTGTTTCTGCATCCCCACTGTCCGTGTTCCCGGGCGACGATCAAGCAGATCGAGCGTGTCAAAGCGACCGCGCCGGAGACCGGCGGCGCGGAATCGCTTCCTTCCGTTCACCTCGTCTTCGTGATTCCGCCCGGGGTTGAGGCCGGCTGGGAGCGCGGCGGCAACCTTGCCCGCGTGGAGAAACTGGACGGTGCGACCGTTCATTTTGATCGTGCGGGCAAGCTGGCACGATCCTTCTCGGCCCGGACCTCGGGGCAGGTGCTCCTCTATGACCGAAGCGGCGGGCTGCGTTTCGCGGGCGGAATCACCCCCGCCCGCGGCCAGGCCGGAGATCTGCGTCACGCCCGTGCGCTGGGCGAGATGCTTCGCCGCGAGAGCAGTGACGTCGTCGAATCTCCGGTGTACGGTTGCCCGCTCTTTCACTCGGGTGATTGGACGTGCGCGGATCGCCTCTCGACGAAGCCGGGCGCGGAGTGCTGCGGACAGCCATGAGCGCACCGTCGACCCATCCCGAAAGTCTGAACGCCGCGCGGCTTCTCCACGATCGTGTGGAGGAAATCTTCGGGCAACATCGCGATCAGGTCGCCCGGGAGACCGATCGAATCTTCGCGGTGTTGCTGCTGGTGCAATGGGCCGCGGCCATTGTCGTGGCGGCGTGGATCACGCCGACCACCTGGATCGGTTCGCAGAGTCAGGTCCATGCGCATCTCGTTGCGGCCGTTTTTCTCGGCGGATTGATCGTTGCCCTGCCGCTGGCGTGGATTCGACTTTGGCCCGGCAGTGTGATGAGCCGACATGTCGTGGCGATCGGACAGATGCTGATCGGTGCGCTCCTGATTCACCTGACCGGCGGACGCATTGAGACGCACTTTCATGTCTTCGGGTCGCTCGCGTTGCTGGCGTTCTACCGCGATTGGCGCGTCCTCATCACGGCCAGCGTTGTCGTCGGACTCGATCACATGGTCCGTGGAATCTGGTGGCCCCAGTCGGTCTTCGGGTCGGTCGAGGCCGGGGACTGGCGCTGGCTTGAACACACCGGCTGGGTCATCTTCATCGATATCTTTCTCATCGGGGCGTGTCTCCGCAATGTGCGGGAGATGCGGGTCATCGCGCTGCGACAGGCCGAATCCGAACGTACCAAC
>SKZB01000332.1 GCA_007127615.1 Phycisphaerales bacterium
GTTTTCTCAACCAGTTCGGTGGCGTTGCGCACCGCGCCGGACATGCCCTCGGCAGCGGGAGTCAGGACGAGCTTCGCGCCGAGCGAGCGCAGCAACACCCGCCGTTCCATACTCATCGATTCGGGCATCACGAGGGTGAGTTTGTACCCCCGGCAGGCACAGACGAAGGCGAGGGCGATGCCGGTGTTACCCGAGGTCGGTTCGATGATCTCGGTGTCGGCGTTGATCTTGCCGTCCTTTTCCGCCGCGCCGATCATCGCTTCGGCGATGCGGTCCTTCACGCTCGCCATGGGGTTGAAGTATTCCAGCTTCAGGTAGACCTCGGCGTGATCGTCCGGCACGGCGCGTCGCAGACGGACCATGGGCGTGTTGAAGCACGTTTCGACGATGCTCTGATACAGCTTACCGTGTGGCATTGCTCTTAGACTCCAGCAGCGGGATTCTTCGATGAGACCCGGCCGGTGCGACCGGCCCGTTTCCTCTTTTCCTCCGCGTCTTTCCGCCCGGCGGGCGAAAATCACGTTGACAGCCGTTACTATACCGAAGGTATGGACTCATTCGAACCCATTTTGGGGTCAACTTCACCCGTTTCTCCGCAAGCGCTGGAAACGGCCATCGACCGTGTCACCGGATCGATCCACTCTGATGCGAGAACGCGGCACCTCTCGACCGCCCATCTGCCCGACCGGCAGGTGGTGCTCAAGGTCATCGAACGGCTGGACTGGCTGCTGTTTCCGGGGTTCTTCGGCCCGCGCGAGATCTCCGATCACACGCTTCGGAACCACGTCTCCTCGGTCGTTCACGAGGTCAGTTATCGGCTCTTCGAGCAGGTCACCCGCGCGTTGCGCTACGAGCAGTCGATCGATCACGATGATCCCGGCCGCAACGGCCGCAGCGTGGAGTGCGATACCCGGGCCGGGTCGATCGTCACGTCGTTCATCTCCGCCCTGCCGGAGGTGCGGCGGAAGCTCAGTCTCGACGTACAGGCCGCGTACGACGGCGATCCGGCCGCCAAGCACACCGACGAAACGATTTTCTGCTACCCGGGCCTGCGCGCGTTGAGCGTGTACCGGCTGGCGCACGAGCTCTACCGGCTCGACGTGCCGTTGATCCCGCGCATCATGGCGGAATACGCGCACTCCGAGACCGGCATCGACATTCACCCCGGCGCAAGGATCGGCAATTCGTTCTTTATCGATCACGGCACCGGCGTGGTCATCGGCGAAACCACGCGCATCGGCGATCACTGCAAGGTCTACCAGGGCGTCACACTCGGCGCGAAGAGTTTCCCGAAGAACGAGATGGGCGAGTATCTGCGCACCGTGCAGCGGCACCCGACACTCGAGGATCACGTGACGGTCTACGCCGGGGCGACCATTCTCGGCGGGGATACGGTCATCGGCGCGGGGTCGGTCGTCAACGGCGGCGTGTTTCTCACCAGTTCCGTCCCGCCCGGCCACGTGGTTCGCGCTCCGAAGGCGGAGCTCACCCTGCGCAGCAATCCGGAAATGCCGCCGGGCAACTACTTCATCTGAACCCTGCCCGTGCGGCCGGGGAAACGAGATCGTCACGAGCCACGGGCGTGCGGAGCGTGCATGCCATCCCGCACGGCTTTGTCCTCCGCGGCAGTCTATGATTCGCGGCTGCCCGTTTTCCTCCTCTCACCCGCTGAACCGCTTCACCATGATTGGGTCTGACGTCTCAACGCTCTGGTTTCTGCCGGGGATCGTACTCGCCTCGGCTTACCTTGGGGCGCTGTTGGTGGCGTCGATCTACGGCCTGCACCGGTACTGGCTCGTCGTGCGCTACTACCGGACGCGGCACCGAGCGCCGATGGCGGAGAAGCGGTTCGACCAGATGCCGCGTGTCACGGTACAACTGCCGATGTTCAACGAATCGGCGGTGGCGGAGCGGATCATCGACGCAACGTGCATGCTGGATTATCCGCGCGAGCGGCTGCAAATCCAGGTGCTGGATGATTCCACCGACGAGTGCGCTTCGATGACGCGCGATCGGGTCGCGCTCTGGCGCACGCGCGGGATCGAGATCGAGCACCACCACCGCACCGACCGCACCGGATACAAGGCCGGCGCCCTCCAGGCGGGGCTCGCCACCGCGACGGGCGAGTTCATCGCGGTCTTCGATGCGGACTTTCACCCGCCGCGCGACTTTCTCAAAGAAGCCGTGCCCCACTTTTCCGATGAGGCGATCGGGATGGTGCAGGCGGCGTGGGATCATCTGAACCGCGACGATTCCCTGCTGACCCGCTGTCAGGCGATGTATCTCGACAGTCACTTTCAGATCGAGCACGCCGCCCGCAACCGCGACGGCAACTGGTTCAACTTCAACGGCACCGCCGGCATCTGGCGGCGCGAAGCCATTGAGACCGCCGGCGGATGGCAGCACGACACGCTCACCGAAGACATGGATCTGAGCTACCGCGCGCAGCTCGTCGGCTGGGAGTTCACCTACCTTCAGAATTTCCCCTGCCCTGCAGAAGTTCCGCCGACCATCCGCGCCTTCAAGACGCAGCAGCACCGCTGGACGAAGGGCACAGTGCAGACCGCCATGAAGCTGCTGCCGCGGATTCTGCGGTCGAACGCCGCCCGGTCCCGCAAGATTGAAGCCATGTTCCATCTGACCTCGCCGGTCGTGTACCCGTGTGTGATTTTGATCGCCCTGCTGATGCTCCCGGCGGTGGCGTTGCAGTTGCGTCCGTTCGAGCACGGCTCACTTTCGGCGGGCCTTTTCGGCCTGCTGATTCTGCTTTTCGCCACCGCATCCGGGGTGACGTTCTACGTGGCCGGGCAGATCGAACGACGGATCGGCCCGCTGCGCACGCTGAGCCGCGTGCCCGCACTGATCGCGCTCGGGGTGGGCATGAGCGTCAACAACGCCCTCGCGGTGTTCGAGGCGCTCCTCAAATGTGAATCCGCCTTCGTCCGCACGCCCAAGTTCAACCCCGGTTCCGGCCATTCCGCCCGGACCACCGCTGAGATGCCCGGTGAAACCACGCCCGGGCGACTCTCCCGACAAACCCTCTCCATCACGATCGAACTTCTGCTCGGCGCCTATCTGCTCATCTGTCTGGCGTGGTCATTCACCTCGCCGATGACGATCTGGACCGCGCCGTTCCTTGCGATCTTTGCGGCGGGCTATCTGTCCGTCGGACTTTCGAGCATCCACTGGCCGGCACGGCTCGCTCCACACAACGAAGACCCCCTTTCAACACCGCGATCCAACCCCTCAACAGAATTGCAGCGGGAACCGGCCGGATGAGCGCCATCGATCCGGCGAACACGCCCATCGACGTGGTCATCCCCGCACTGAACGAAGAGCGCAGTATCGGCCACGTCGTGCGCGCCGTCCCCGACTGGGTGCGCCGCATCGTCGTCGTGGACAACGGCTCCACCGATAGAACCGCCAATGTCGCCCGCGAAGCCGGCGCCTCCGTCGTGACCGAACCCCGGCGCGGTTACGGCGCCGCGTGCCTGCGCGGACTGACGGCACTCGACCACCCGCAGATCGTCGTCTTCGTCGATGCCGACCGAAGTGACCGGCCGGAAGACATGATCGACCTCGTCACGCCCATCCTGGAAGGTCGCGCCGAGATGGTCATCGGCTCCCGCGCCCTCGGCCACGCCGAGCCCGGCTCACTGAGCCCGCCGCAACGCTTCGGCAACATGCTGTCCAGTTTCCTGATCCGGCAGATCTGGCGCATTAACTGCACCGATCTCGGCCCGTATCGCGCGATCCGCTACGATGCGCTGCGGCAACTGCGCATGGATGATCTCGACTACGGCTGGACGGTCCAGATGCAGGCCCGCGCCGCCCGCCAGAAACTGCCCGTCCTCGAAGTCCCCGTCAGTTACCACAAACGCATCGGGGTCTCGAAGATCTCCGGCACCGTGCGCGGCGTGGTCGGCGCGGGAACGAAGATTCTGAGCACCATCGCACGGGAAGCGCTCGCCGGCCCCCCACCGCCTCCGCAAAAAATGCTCATCGTCTTCACCCGCCTGCCCGTGCCCGGCCGAACGAAGACGCGCCTGATCCCCACGCTTGGCGAAGACGGCGCAGCGGTACTCCAGGACCAGATGACCCGCCATACACTCGACATCGCCCGACGGTGGCGTCGACAGGCCGGCCAGAGCGCCGCCGTCGAAGTGCGTTTTACCGGCGGCCGCGCGCAGGATATGCGCAAACATTTCGGCGCGGACCTGGACTATCAAGACCAGGGAACGGGATCGCTCGGCGAGCGCATGCACCGCGCTTGCGTTGACACCCTTCGATCGCCGAATGATCAGCTCGTGATCATCGGCAGCGACTGCCCGGAAATCACGCCGCTCACCCTGCACCGCGCGTTCAGTTCACTTGCGGGCAACGCGGATCTCACGCTCGGGCCGGCCCGCGACGGGGGTTACTACCTCATCGGGATGAGCCGTCCCCAGCCGGGTCTCTTTCACCGGATCGACTGGGGCACCGGGCGCGTTTTGAGGCAATCGCTGGATGCAGTTCGCGCGGCCGGTCTTCGGATAACGCTGCTCGATGAGCGCGACGATGTTGACGAGGCGTACGATCTCGCGCTCTGGGAACGTATTCAGAACGAAATCGAATCACGCGGTCCGGTTCCCCTGCTGTCGGTCATCGTGCCGACCCTGAACGAGGCGGATCATCTGGCGGCGTGCCTGCGCTCGATCCGGCCGACGTTGGCCGAGGACCGCGATCTCGAAATGATCGTCGCCGATGGCGGCAGTTCGGACGGGACGGTTTCGATTGCGGAGCAGTTCAACGCGCAGGTGTTCCATACCCAGCGCGGCCGGGCCGCGCAGATGAATGCCGGCGCAGCCCGCGCTCGGGGAGAGGTGCTGCTCTTTCTCCACGCCGACACCCGGCTGCCGTTTGGATTCCGTGATGAAGTTGTGCGTCTGATCAGCCATGACGATATCGCCGGGGGGGCGTTTCGCTTCGCGCTCGACGCGGTCTCACCCGCCCTTCGTCAGATCGAACGCGGCACGAATCTGCGCTCGTCCTGGGGCGCTCTGCCCTACGGCGATCAGGCGCTTTTCCTTCGGCGCGACCGCTTCGAAACCCTCGGCGGTTATCCGGACTGGCCGGTGCTGGAAGATTTCGAAATGTTGCGGCGGCTGAAGCAGCACGGCCGCATTGCCCTGAGTGATACGCACATCATCACCTCGGCTCGCCGGTACCGGGAGCGCGGCCCGTGGCGAACCGTGCTGGAGCATCAGATGGTTCTCTCTCAGTATCTCTGCGGACGATCTCCCGCGCAGCTCGCCCGCCGATCATAACTCGCTCCGGCCCCGTCATCGCGACGGGGAATGCCTGATCGCCGCATCGCATTCGAGCCGCGTCCGGGAATCAGACCCGATCGTTCGCCACGTCAACGGATCCTCGGGGTTCCGTCTGAACGGTTGGCGGTTCATGGCAGCGCCCAAACAAAACACGAATCCATTGCCGCAGCCACCCGCACCGTGGACTTTCCGGACACGTTCGCCGGTTCAAGCTGTGACGGTGAGGCGCCGTGTAGTGGTTGGCGGGTTCGGGATGCGCACGTCGTACCGGTACGCGATGCGA
>SKZB01000165.1 GCA_007127615.1 Phycisphaerales bacterium
GGGCGAGCGGGGTCGGGGGAGTCAGGGGAGATCAAACAATGCGAAATCGTGCGGAGTGAACCTGCGCGGCCGGGATGCCGCGATCACGCAGAGTCAACTCCGCGAGGTCCATCATCGCATCCGGCCCGCAGACAAAGAACTTCGTGTCATCACGGTCGAAAGGGGGCTGCAGGACGCGGTCAAGAATCTCCGCGGAAAACCGGCCGCGTTCACCCGCCCATCCCGCCGGAGGTTCCTCGACCGGCCGGACAACGGTCAGGTCCATCTCGGACTTCAGACGCGCCAGTTCATTCTCAAATGCCGCTCCTTCCACGGTCCGGGTGGCGTAGAGCAGCAGCAGCGGCCGTTCGCGCCGCAGATCACATAAAGTTCGCAGCATGCAGATGGCGGGCGTGATCCCGATGCCGCCGACGATGAAGACCGCCGGGGACGTTGCCTCGGGGTCAATCACCGAGGTGCCGTAGGGACCATCGACGAACGCACGGGTTCCGGGCTGGATCTCGCCGATCCGCCCGGTGAAGTCGCCGAGTTCCTTGATGGTCACCTCAAACGCCCGCACGGGCGGGGATTGAATCGATTCCGCGGCACTCGAGGAAATCGTGAAGGGATGTTGCTGCAACGAGAAGGGGGAGTCACTGATCGTGAGCCAGACACACTGCCCGGGAAGAAAACGCAGCCCGTGCTCGCCGCCGGAGTGCAGCGTGAGCGTCCAGATCCTCGGCGTTTCGCGGCGAACCTCCGCCACGCGCCACGGACGGCGACGGGCCAGCCACGGCCGAACGAGCCGGGTGTGTATCAGCAGCGCGATGGCGCCGAGAACCAGCACCCCGATTACCGCGCGTTTGGCGGGGGTGCCGATGAGGTAATCCACCCGAATCACGTGGGCCAGTCCGATCACCAGAATCAACGCCCCGAGAATGCCGTGGCTGAGCCGCCACCATTCGTAGCGCAGCCCGATCCGCTCGCGGTAGAACGACAGGGCCAGCAGCAGCGGGATGAGCACGATGACCAGTGAGAGCGCCCCCGCGCGAGCGAGATTGTCACGGGGATCAAGGAAAGCGTGGTACGCCGGTTCCGAGGCAAGGGCCACCACGACGTGCCCGAAGATAAACAGGGCGGCGATGATTCCCGCCTGACGGTGAAAGTGGAGCAGGGTGTCCAGACCCAGCCGGCCGGCGACGGCGCGGAATCGGGCGGTCAGCGCGAACTGGAGGCCGAGCATCGCCAGTCCGACGAATCCCAACCCCATCGCAAACTCCACCAGAAAACCCCGGGACGGTGGGGACGGTGGGACAAGCACCAGCGCCAGGGGCGACAGAACGGCTGCGATGTAGACCGCGACCCACCATCGTTCTCGTTGGGGACTTCGTTGCATGAGGGAGCCGTCGCGTGAAACACACCGGCCTGGGCTCAAGCCGAACGTGCCGGTGGATGATAGTTGATCCTGATCGGTGGACACGGCCGGCCTGGCCGGGAATTCCGCCAGGGCGTGAAGGTCATCGGCCGGGTTCGACGGTCATCGGTGATCAGGCGATACTTGCGGGCATGGAACTGATCTTTCGACATTACGGCGTGGACTGGATTGCCATCGTGCTGACGCTCATCGCGTTGTACCGGTTGGGCAACAAGAAACGCGATGGATTCGTCTACGGCATGGCCTCGAATCTGGCGTGGGTCGCCTTCGCGGTGCTGGTCATGAGTATCGCGGCACTCCTCGCCAATGTGCTGTTCATCGTGATGAACTTCCGTGGGTGGTATCGATGGCGCACGACCGAGGCCGCTGCGATCGTCACCGGGAGCGACGAGACGAGCCGGCGAGGGCCGATCGAGTAGGACGCGTTCCCGGTGGCGATGACGGCGTACGCTCAGGTCTTGCCTTCCCAGTGCACGGACCCTTCCGTATTCCGGAATGCGCTGCGGATTTTCTCGAAGACCTGGTCCGGTAGCGGGCCCTTCCGAACCGCCTCAAGATTGGCGGGGATTCGGTCCGGGCGCGTGGTGCCGACAATGGCGGTGTGGACGCCCGGAACGGTGAGGGTGAAGCGCAGGGCAAACTCCGGCCAGACGAGGTTCGGATCGCCGCCGGTTTCAAGCAATTCCAGTGACAATTCCATCGCCTTGAAACGCTCGACGTACGGCTGGGCGTAGTCGCGATACCGCTCGTACTGCTCTGCATCTTTCCACGCCGCATTGGCGATCGGACGCTTGACCATCACGCCGACTTCGTGCCGGCGCGCCGCGGGAAGGACATGCTCGATGTTGTTCTGATCGCAGATGTTGATCGAGGTCTGGAGCACGCGGACGTCGGGCTGCGTGACGGCCCACGCGGCGGCTTCATTGTCGCCGGAGTAGCCCGCAAAGCGGATCTTGCCCTCTTCGCGCAGGCGCACCAGCTCGTCGAGGGCCTCACGTTTCTGCAATGTCTCCAGGTCGCAGGAGTGCAGCAGCATCACATCGATCACGTCCGTGCGCAGCCTCTTGAGCGAACGCTCAACGCTCGCGCGGATCAGCTCAGCCGACCACGGGGCCGCATCGGTTTCTTCGATCGCATGGCCGCACTTGGAAATCAGAATGAATTCATCGCGGCGATGGCCGATCGTCTCGCCGATCATCGCCTCGGAGCCGCGGTACATGGCGGCGGTGTCGATGACATTCACGCCGGCATCGAGCAGATCATTCAAGACCCGGCGGACCGCTTCTTTCTCCGACTCGAGCAGCCCGATCGGCGCGCCGCCGAAGCCGAGCGGGGAAACCTGAAGTCCGGTTGATCCGAACGCACGGCGGTCCTCAATGGTGAGTGTCGTCATGGTCGAATCGTAGCACCGGACGAAGGGGCGACCACTTCCCGAGGCAGAGTTTGAGAAGTGTGATTGGCGCTCCAGGAATCCGCGCAAGTGACCCGCACGGATGAGGGGTTTTCAGGGAAGGCACGGAGGCACGGAGGCACGAAGGCAATGAGCGACGGAGCGACGAAGCGACGGAGGGACGGAGGGAGGGGAGGCGCACGGCAGTGAAAGCCCCGAAGGGGCGCCGGAGTGTCGCCACGGGTGAAGCCGCGGGCGGCGCCGCCGACCGATGCGCAATCCGTGGAAGCCCGAACGGCCCTGATCGGTACGCGCCGTGTGGGGGAACGGTTACTCCTCCAGCCGCTTCAACAGATCCTCGACCGCAACCCGCAGTTGTTCATCATGATCACGGACTTCATCTTCCGGTGTCTGGGGAACACGAAGATCGGGCATCGCGCCGTTGTTCTCCATGTCGGTCCCGTCCGGCAGATACCAGCCGCGGAACGGCATGCGGACGAGGGTTCCGTCGATGAGCCGCTGCCCGCCGGTGGAGATCACGCCGCCCCAGGTCTGCTCGCCGACCAGCGTGCCGCGTTCGAGCGTCTTGAAGGCGTGGGAGATGATCTCCGCATTCGAGAAACTCTTCTCATTACAGAGCATGTTGATCGGGTTGACATACCGGCTGATGAACAGGCGGTCCTGCGGATAGTGGCCGGACGCATCCGTCGGCGCGCCGCGGGGGATCGTGTACGAGTGCGCCGGAAGCATGATCGAAGCCAGCAGCCGATCGGTGGTCCATCCGCCGCCGTTGTTCCTGACGTCGATGATCAGACCGTCCGTGCCGTGCGCGGCGGCGTACAGATCGCGTTCGTAGCGATCGAGCGACGGCTGGTTCATGCCCTGAATGTGGATATAGCCGAGGCGTCCGCCGGAGAGTTCGTCCACCAGTTCCGCATTCCGCAATCTCCAGTCGCGGTATCGCAACTGGGCGAACGCGCCGTAGCTGACGGGGGTGATCAGCGTCTGCAACGTACGGGTCTCGCCGCTTTCCAGCGTTCTCTCGATCGTAACGATGACTTCATCGCCGACTTTGCCCCGAAGGTGCGTCTCCAGCGTGTCGAGCGGGCCGAACGGTTTGAAGTCGATTTCAAGAATGACATCATCGATTTCGAGCGCCATGGTGCCGAGTGCGGCCGGACTGTTGCGCACGATGTCCGTCACGCGGTAACCGAACCGATCATCGCCGACTTCAATGCGTTCGTGTATGGATCCGAGCCGCCCGCTGCTCTCACGCAGCGGCGAGGCGGGATCACTCGCGCGGACGCCGAGGTGCGAGGCGCTCAATTCGCCGAGAAATCGTGCCGCCACCTCGCTGAACTCGTGCGCGGTTCGCGTTCTTTGGGCCAGCTGGTGGTACTGCTCGGTCAGGTTCTCCCAGTCGAGTCCCTTCATCTCGTTGTGGTAGAACATCTCACCGAGCAGGTTCGCCGCCTCGAGAAACATCTGACTGGCCTGGGCGCGAAGATCGATGCGCAGCCGATCGGAGAAGTCGGTGTGGTCCACACTGCCGCCGGCAACGGAAACCGTTCCCGCTCTGCTGCCGGCCACGATCACCGCGCGATCGCCCCGGAGCGTCAGGTGCTGAACGTCGGCACTGCCCGTCAGACGTTTGCGATCGGTGCCGTCCCACTTCAGGGAATAGAGCGCCCGTCCGTCGATATCCGCGGAAAAGATGAAGCGATCACCCGCCGGGGTGAGTTCGAGTTGAAACTCCGAGCCGGGGAAACTCGTGATGCGCTCCAGCCGTCGCCAGGCGTCCTCCAGATGCAGACGGGGGGACTCCATCGGATCGGCATCGGCGGCGGGATCGAGCGGCTGACGCTGGCGTGCGGCCTTGACCGCGTCGTCGTAGTACGCGTCCAGATCCTTACCGCTCAGCGATTCAAGATCCCGGTCGAGATAGACCCGCCACACGTCGTAGCTGGTTCCGGTCCGGTTGGACAGGAAAGCCAGAACCCGTCCGTCCGCGCTCCAGCGTGGCTGGATGTCGTTCCGCGGATGTCGGGTGACGTTGACCGGATCGCTTTCGCCGTCGGTTTCGACGATGAAGATGTTGGAACTGAAGTCCAGGTCGTTCTGCGCGTAGGCGATCCTTCGGCTGCACGGGCTCCACCGCCAGTGCAGGCGGGCGTCCCATCCCCCAACGAGTCGACGAATCACGCCGGTCTCGAGATCCTTGAGCATCAGATCACCCCGGCCGCGACGGAAGCTGAGCGTGGAGCCGTCCGGGGAGAGACTCGGATCGCGATCGTGGTATGCACTCTGAACAAAGGGCGTCACCGTAAAGCGCACCGCATCATGCCATCGTTCGGCCGCCTCGCCCGCGTCCATCGCCTCCTCTTCTTCAGGATCGTTTCCCCCCCCGGCGTCCGGGCCATCCGTATCCGGATCGTCGTCGGCGCCGTCCGCGTCGTTCCGGGCATGCCCGTCGGGCTCTTCTTCGACTCTTTCTTCATCGTCCGCCCATGCTTCGGCTTCGGCGTCGGTGCCGGTGGCGCGAGTGAACGCTTCACGAATCTCCGAGCGGGTGAGAGACACCTCAGCGCGGTAGATGGACTCCGTGCCATCCTCATCGTTCACGAAGTAGAGCGCGGAGCTGTCGGGAGCCCACGTGAGGTTTCGGTGCCGGGCGTGGGTGTCGGGCGTGACCAGGTGCGTCGGGCTCTTGTCATCGACGTTGCGGATGTACACGCGTCCGTAGGCGATGGTGGCCATCACC
>SKZB01000398.1 GCA_007127615.1 Phycisphaerales bacterium
AGACAGATTGGCGGAGATCACGGATTCAGACCCACGGTAACGCGAATTTGAGGGACTCGCCTCGCAATTCGATTCACCCGGACCGCTGGCCTATCGTCCGGGCCTTTCCGAAAAGGCCTTCGGCCGGCAGCGTGGGAGTGGCCGTTCCCAGGTCAATCTTCGACCTGCGGCCAACCCACTCGACCACATCACATAGCCTTGGGGGTCCGGCCGGATGACCGGATTGAGACCGGTCGCTCGGTGCGGCAGAATCCGTCATTCAGATTGTCGACTGTGCGGCGACGCATGAGGCGGCCGTGAGGCCGAATGAGGGCAGTTTTCGTTCAAATCAATATACTGCCGCACAGATCAGGTTGTCCGATCGATCAGACTGAACAGAGCTCTATTCATCATCAACATAGTCCGTAAACAAACGCGGTCAAGTTCCAACTTTTTCGTATCTTCACATTGAGATTCGTCTTTCCAATTTTGTTTGCCGTACGTTTGGCCTCACGCCCCGATTGAAGGAAACCCCATGTCGATCGCCGACCGACTCGCTGAGCTCAAGATCACCCTGCCGCCGGCACCGAAACCCGTCGCGGCGTACATTCCCGCCGTCCGCACCGGCTCACTCGTCTTTATCAGCGGCCAACTGCCACTGAAGGACGGTGAGCTGCTCGCCTCCGGCCCGGTCCCGTCACGCGTCTCGCTGGAAGAGGCCCAGGCCGCCGCCCGGCAGTGCGTGCTGAACGCCCTGGCCGTGCTCGCCGCCCAGGTCGGTGACGATCTCGACCGCGTCGAGCAAATCGTCCGGCTGGGCGTCTTCGTCTGCTGCGAGGCCGGCTTCACCGATCAGCCGAAGGTCGGCAACGGCGCGAGCGAACTGCTGCAGTCGATCTTCGGCGAAAAGGGCCGCCACGCCCGCGCCGCCGTCGGCTCCATCGCCCTCCCGCTCGGCGCCACCGTCGAAGTCGAGATGATCGCGGAAGTGAGTTGATCGAACCCGACTCATCAGCCGTTTGAGAGATCGCAGCACAGCCGCACCAACCGGGTGACGAACCCGTCACCGCGATCGAAGAATCGCTTCGCACCGGCGCAATGCTTCCACATTGTTCGGCCAGTAAAGGATCGCCGCCGCTTCATTCAGCGAACACCACCGCCATGCATCATGCTCGCCGCTCAACGTTGGAGAGGGCGGGTCCGCCGCTTCGCCGAGAACCGCCGCGAAAGCGTGTTCCGTGATCCGTTCCGTGCCGGGCGCGTAACGGCTTCGCCTTGCCGAAGGAATCGGAAACGTGGCCACATGGTCTGATGCGATCAACCGAGGCGGCGCGAAGCCGGTTTCCTCGAAGAGTTCCCGATGGGCCGCACTCTCCAATGGCTCGTTCCGCTTGATCGCCCCGGTCACGCCCTGCCAGAACGCCGCGAGGCCGAGCTTCGGCCGGGCCACCCGCCGCAGCAGCAACACCTCCCACGCGCCGCTCACGTGGCAGAACGGATACACCAGGACACTCGTCGGCTGCCGCATGGCTCCCTACGGTACACCGGCTGCGGCCGTTCGGTGAACGGTCCCGAAGTGTTCGCCGGGACGCTTTACACGGCCTGACGATTATGGCGCTTCAGGAATCTGCGCAAATGACCCGCAGGGATGAGAGGTTTTCAGGGAAGGCACGGAGGCACGGAGCGACGGAGGGGCAGAGGAAGGGGAGGCGCACGGGCGTGTAAGCCCCGAAGGGGCGCCGGAGTGTCGCCCGAACGGCCATGACAACTGAGCCCCCGAGCGCGGCGGCTCCCAGACTTTCGGGGGGAGCCGGGGGGGGTCTTCAGGATCGGGGGCTGGCGGCGAAACCCTCCAGGGGAGGTGCAACCGTCACTCGTTACCCACACGATTTCCTGAAGACCCTCATTTGTTTGCGTCAATCATTCTCCTTCGTGCGCAATGGCTTCGACTTCTGCCTTCAGGTTTGGCAGGTGGGGATGATGTCCCAGACCGTTGCGTCAGCGATCTGAAAGTATCCGTGCGCGAGATGATTGCGAAAGGCGATGATCGCCGGTGCAGCGGTCACCCGGCTTTCAAGTTCCGGCTGTTGTTGCAGTCATTGTCGCAGCGCTTCGCCGATGATCATGAACTCACGCTCCACTGCGCTGCGAACCTGTCGAACGCTCTGATACGTTTCGAGGTCAAGCCCCGCGGCGGACATCTCGATCTCGCGGATCGAGTTCTGAATGTCTTCCAGGTACGCCCGAACGTCACGCTGCGGCATAGATCGGCACCTTGGACTCTTCGATGCGCTCGCGGATGATTCGGTTGCGAATGCCCTCCGGCTCGCCGAGATCGATCGACCGGCCGAAGAGTTGTTCCAGATCAGCCTGCAGCGCGAAGAAGTGTCCGGCCCGCCGGCCGACCGGAAGCGGCTGAAACTCGACAAGAAAATCCAGATCGCTCCGCTGAGGGTCAAAATCATCCCGCGTCGCGGAACCGACGAGATACAGCATCCGCACGTGATGCTTCTCACACAGCCCCCGCAGATCGTCAAGTTTATCGGTGATGATGGGGTTCATGACGCAGCACCTCGACCACCTGGTGTACGCAATTTCTGCTACCCCGCGTTGCGGGGCAATCGCACGAGACTTCTTGCGCCGTGAGCTGGAAAGCCCAGTGCTCTTGCGAGACGAGCGCCGGTTTCCCGTGCTCCCTGCGCGAGGGACTGCTGCTTCGATCCTGGTTCCGATGCGCCCCCCTTCCACTCCTTACTGCCTTCCGCTCCTGCGACGAAATCGTCAATCGACCGAGAAACGAACTTCGTGGAAAGCGCAAGACCGCCATGCTCCGCGACGGCATTTTGGCGGTCCTTTCTGCTCCCGATGGAGAGTCTTCCTGTGGAAGCAAATGTCTTTCCCAAAAACTCGATTTGCGGCTGTGGATGATCGAACGGTGCGCCGTGGGGATTTCATCCTTGATTCTTCACACCCCGGCCGGCTGCTTGCCCTTCGCCTTCTGCAGCTTGTCCCAGTCCGCGAGGAACGCCGCGAGGCCCTTGTCCGTCAGCGGGTGCTGCATCATCTGCTGGATCACCTTGAAGGGCACGGTCACCACATCCGCGCCGATCATCGCGCACTGCACCAGGTGAAGGGGGTGACGAATCGAGGCGGCGAGGATCTTCGTCTCGAAGCCGTAGTTGTCGTAGATCTGCCGCAACTGCTGGATGAGTTCCATGCCGTCGCTGCCGATGTCATCGATCCGGCCGATGAAGGGGCTGACGAGAAACGCACCGGCCTTGGCGACCAGGAGCGCCTGCAGCGGCTGGAAGCAGAGCGTCATGTTCACCTTCACGCCGCGATCGCTCAGCGTCTTGCACGCTTTCAGACCATCGACGGTGCTGGGCAGTTTGATGACGATGTTGTCCGCGATCTGAATCAGCGGCTCGGCTTCCTCGACCATCGCGTCGTGCTCGGTCGAGACGACTTCCGCCGAGACGGGGCCTTTGACCACGTCGCAGATTTCCTGGAGCCGGTCGTGGAAGTCCACCCCTTCCTTGCTGACGAGGGAGGGGTTGGTGGTCACGCCGTCGAGGACGCCCATGTCATGGGCCTGGCGGATTTCGTCAATGTTCGCGGTGTCGATGTACAATTGCATACGCGGGATTCTAGCCGATCGTGAATCGGACGGGACCGGCGGCCCGTGGACCGCGGGGAGATTCCCGGCTTGATCCTGGCCAGAAAGCTGCGCAGAGTGAGCAAGGGTCGACCGGTTTCGGCCGATGTACCAGCATGGCAAAGTCCCGGGACATGCAGAAGCAGCGCCGCGCCGACGGCTCGATCCGGCTGGAAGGCCAGCGGCCGTCACTGGTCATCGTCGGCTTCCTCATCATTTTCTCTGCGATCTGGAACGCCGTCGTCTGGGGGCTGCTCGTGCCGGAAGCGATCGGAGCGTGGAAAGACGGCTTCGGGTTCTGGGCGATCGGCGCCACGCTCTTTGCGTCCGTGTTCACACTTGCCGGCGTGGCGATCATCGGCCTGATGGTGTACATCATCCTGTCGCTGTTCAATCCGAAGGTCGAGCTGACCGCGAACACCGATCAGGTGCGGCCGGGCGAAGGGCTGACCCTGGCGTGGGTCCTGCGCGGCGGGCGGAAGATGCCCGAGCAGTTGCGCATCGAGTTCGCCGGCACCGAACGAGCGACGTACACGAGAGGGACCGACACCACGACCGATTCCCACGACTTTCTCCAGAGCGAGATCAAATCGACGGAGGATCGCCACGAGATTCGCAGCGGAAGCGCGCGCTACACGGTTCCAATCGCGTTGGTGCCGACGCTGGAATGTCCGCGCAATGAGATCGTGTACGAAATCCGCTTCACCGGCCGGCTGCCGCGCTGGCCGGATCTGCGGGAGCAGTTCGTGATCCGCGTTCTGCCGCGGGCGGACATCCCCGCCGCAGCTTCCCAAGAGGAGTCCGCCGGATGAGCGCCGAGTTGAAGATCGATCTGTATGAGAAACGGAAACACTACCGCCCGGGCGAGACGGTGGAAGGCGTGGCGTCGTGGCAACTCAGGAAGGCGCCCAAGTCGATCAAGGTTCAGCTCGGCTGGTTCACCGAAGGCAAAGGCACGCAGGACAGCCGCGTCCAGGACACCGTGACATTCGACGCGCCGGAAACGACCGATGCGCAAATCTTTCAGTTTACCCTGCCGCAGGAACCCTACAGTTTTTCGGGGAAGCTGATCTCGCTGATCTGGCGGGTTGAACTCATCGCCGGCCGCGTGCGTGAAGAGAAACGCATCATCGTCTCACCGACGGGCCGCGAGATTGAACTGGACCGGTTGACTGAGCCGGCGGCTGACCATGAAACCGCATGAGAACCCGTTTCGCGTTTCGCAGTTGGAGGGGCTCGCCTTCCGTGATGATCGTATCACGGCGGAAGAGCTCGTGATCCGGCTCGGCCGAATGAAACATTGCGCCTCGATCCTCGGCCCGCACGGCTCGGGGAAGTCCACTCTGTTGAATGAACTTCGCGAGCGGCTGGCCCCGTTGGGATACGACGTGCCGCTGATTCAACTGCGCAGGAACTGCCGCACGCCGGACCGCGCGCAACAACAGATTGTCGCCTCCTGCGACAACCGCACGATTCTCTGTGTGGCTGGCGCGGATCTGATGCCGCGCCTTCACTGGCACCGGCTGCGGCGACGAACGCGATCCGCCGGCGGCCTGGTGATCACTTCACACGACCGCGCTTTGCTGCCGGCGCTGCACTGCTGCTCGACCTCGCCGGCCTCATTGCGCGCGTTGGTGACGGAACTTCTCGGGGACGATGCGCTGCTCGCGGGCATCGATGTGGAGGCACTCTTCCGGCAATTCCGCGGCAATGTGCGAGACGCACTGCGTCATCTTTACGACCGGTTCGGGGTCAGGGAGCACGCAACCGCGGCACACCGCTGAAGTGGTAAGGCCGTTGGAAACCGAGCCGTTCGGTCAATTGCCGTTGGTGTGATCGCCCCGGCCGTTGGTGTGGACCGGTTCGAGCATTTCGATGCGCACGCGACGAATGTGCGTCGGCGTGGCGTCGAGCACCTCAAA